>NZ_JBHMAU010000039.1:0-67554 GCF_042429315.1 Brevibacterium otitidis
GCGGATCGCTCGCGGATTCCGCAACCTCGAGAACTACCGACTCCGCATGCTGCTCATCGCTGGCGGCCTGGACGCATCAACCCACACTCAACTCTGAAGAGCCCCTTAACCGATTCAGCCGAAGAAAATTCGGGAGAAAGGACGTCCTCGAATAGAATTCCCATATTGACAATCTGATGAACTGCCTCGTGCAGTAAATTCTCCGCGAGTAGGACGGATGAGTCACAGCTCGTAATCGAAGCTGGCGGGATATGCCTGCACGCCTTCTCCGACAAGACCACCATTCCTGGGAACTCAGGAAGCGTGCACGACGTCACCTCCGGCTCTCCTCCCTGCTCAGTCTTTTTCACCACGGATACTGAACGGACAAAACTGCAGACATAAGGCCAAGCCGAGTCGTAACTCGTGAGCAACTCCAACGCTTCGACAAGCCGCCGACGCAAGTTTTCACTAGCCGCTACGACCACGTGCCCCCGGATATTTAAAAGCGAATCCAAATCGGCCGATCCACGCTCAGTGACATAAAAACTCTGCCCTTTGACACTTATCGACTCGTATATCTCACCCAACGAGTCCACTGGATATGAAGAACTGACCAAATGCTGGTGAGCCCGAAATGGCACGAGGTTACCCGCCATAGCATCGGAGAAGGCGAAGTGGCTCTCAATTACCTTTTTGGGCCCCGATCCCTCGATATAGTGCTGAAATTGACCATGGTTTCTCCTATTCGGTTTCTACTAGCCAGTAGGACACTCCAGAACCTACAGTGTGACGCACCTCTCGTCAAGTGCTCGACGAGACTCAGATAAACCGCCCTCGAGTCACCCTCGGTGCCTCACATACTGGCTCTTCCGGTTTCAGAGTGCGTGACGCGGTCTCTGACTGCCGGGTGTTGGTGATGAATGAGGGGCGGGCTTTGGGTGAAGATAGAAGTTCCTCAACTCGTCTCTCACCCAAGGCCCTGTCGTGCAATCTACCGTTTCTGCCGCGCCGTGTCCCGTCGCTGATGTCATTTGCCGCACTCTCGAGCTGGGCATCCACATCACCGGCGCTCACATCACCGATGATGACATCACTGTCATCGAAGCCTCACCACGCGAACCTCTCGGGTACTGCCCCGAGTGCGGTGCTGAAGGCCGGCTGCGTGACCACGTGATCCGCCGGCTGACGGATGTCCCGATCACCGGCCACCCGACCCGCCTGCACGTACGTCTGCCCCGCTACCAGTGTGTCCACGCCCAGTGCCCGCGCACGATCTTTCAGCACCAGCTCGAAGCGGCCGAACCCGGGGCGAAGACCACGAAACGCGCTACGACCTGGATCCTGAAACGGCTCATCCAGGACCAGATGAGCATCTCTGCTATCAGCAGGGCACTCGGACTCGGCTGGGACCTCGTCAACCAGCTGGCCACCACTGCCGCACAGTCCCTCGTCTACACGCACCCGGACCATCTGGTCGGGGTCCGGGTGCTCGGCATCGATGAGCACTGCTGGAAACACATGCGCGGACAAGGAGAGGACTCCTTCGCAACGATCTTCGTCGACCTGACCCCGCTCATCGACGGGACCGGTCGAGCACGGCTACTGGACGTGAAGGCAGGCCGTTCCGCGAAGGTCGTGACCTCGTGGCTGCAGGAACGCTCCCAAGCGTTCCGTGACAGGGTCGAGGCCGTCACGATGGACGGGTTCGCCGGCTACCACACCGCGACCACGAATGCGCTGCCGGACACGGTGCCGGTGATGGACCCGTTCCACGTCGTCCAACTCGCAGGGCAGAAACTCACTGCCTGCAGACAACGGCTCCAGCAGCAGATCCATGGACACCGCGGCCGGAAGACAGACCTCCTCTATCAAGGACGCCGGACCCTGCTGACACGCAGGTCCCTGCTGAACAAGAAGGGTAGGGACCGGCTGGAGCGGTTGTGGGCCGAGCATGATGACCATGTCGCGTTGGAAGTGACGTACCTCGTCTACCAAGACGTCATCGATGCGTACGAGCATCCCGATCGGAAGACCGGCAAGAAGCTCATGCAGACGGTGATCGAGAGTCTGCGCAGAGGCCTACCTGAAGGGCTGGAGGAGCTTGCTCAGTTGGGGCGGACGCTGTGGCGGAAACGGGCTCAGGTGCTGGCGTTCTTCGATCGTGGTCGCGCGTCGAACGGGCCGGTCGAAGCGATCAACGGACGTCTCGAGCACCTGCGCGGTATCGGTTTGGGGTTCAGGAACTTCGAGCATTACGTCCTGCGCTGCTTGCTCCACTCCGGGCAACTATCGAACCGGGTCAACGCACTCTAAAACCGGAAGAGCCCATAAACCCCAGAGTCAACCAAACCTTCAGCAGTCCCTATAATTCGTTGGCATTATCCAGTTCTCCTTGAGGCGGCACAACATAGCGAGGACCCGTCGCTTCGACCAGCTCCAGTCTAACCACCCTGCATCTACCTTAGGATGACGAACCCATGCCTTACGTCTGCAGCATGCGCATGAGCACGGCGTCGGCGCTGCGGTAGTAGCCGGGCCGGCGGTCGAGTTCGGCGAATCCGTAGGACTCGTACATCGCTTGGGCGGCGGTGTTGTCAGCGCGGACGTCGAGGTGGACGGCTTCGACGTCGTGGGCGCGGGCGTAGTCGAGCAGCGCGTCGAGCAGCCGGCGGCCGATTCCCTGCCGGCGGGCATCCGGGTGGGAGGCGATCGTGAGGATGTCGGCCTGCGGGCCGGAGACGCTCAGGCCTGCGAAGCCGAGGAGCCCCGGGCTCGTGGCGGTGTCTTTCGAGGCGTCGTCGAGGACGATGAAGTGCCGTCCGGGGGCGGCGAGTTCGGACCAGAAGTAGGCCTCTGACCAGGCGTCGGCGCCGAAGATATCGGCGTCGAGGGCGGCGATGGGTGCGATGTCGAACCAGCGCATCCGCCGGATCACCGCGGCATCGGTTCCTGCGGCATCGGTTCCTGCAGCGGGGTCGTCGTTCATCGCAGGCTCGTCTCGCGGCGAGCGGCCGGTGCGGCGTCGGGGGCGCGAAGGTACAGCGGGGTCGTCGGCCACAGCTCACCGCCGGTTGCCAGGATGCGGTGAGCGGCGATCGCCAGGTCCGCAGCGGCAGGAGGTGCGGTGTCGAGGATCGGGTCGGCCGCCTCGGGCACGGCGAGCAGCTCAGGATAGAGCTCGAATCCACCGCCGATGCCCGCCGGCGCCTGCTCCCCTGCCGCCTCGGCCAAGTGGGCTGCGAGATCAGCCGGTGCCGACACCTCGGGCCCGGCCGCGACGACGGGCACGCCGTGCTCATCAACACCGCTGAAGCGGGTCCAGTAGACCTCCTTGCGGCGGGCGTCGGTGACCGCGAGCAGCGGGGTGCCAGGGTCGAAGCGGCGGTAGGCGCGCATCGCGAGCGCGAGGTGGCTGGGCACGCCGTGGACCGGGATGCCGGCGCCGAGGCCGTAGCCGATCGCTGTGGCGATGCCGGCGCGCAGCCCGGTGAAGGGGCCGGGCCCGATGCCGGTGACGACGAGTTCCGGGGCGGGGCGGCCGGCGGTGAGTTCGCGGACGGCCGGGCCGGTGAGTTCGGCGTGCTTGCCGCCGGCGGCTGCGCTCCATTCGGACAGCACGGTCTCGCCGTCGGTCAGTGCCGCGGTGGCCGTGGCCGAGGTGTCGATCGCGAGGATGATCATGCGGGCTCCTGCTCTGCGAAGGCGGCGGCGATGGCGCGGATGCGCGCCTGCCAGGTCGGCCCGGTCGGGATGAGCCGGATCGTGCGGGTCTCGTCCTCTCCGGCGTCGCTCAGGTCGACGACGTCGTCGGGTGTGCTGCCGGGCCCGAGGAGGTCGGAGAGGTCGAGGGCGGCTGCCGAGGGGTCGGCCTCAGGTGCGGCGTCCGGGTCCTCGCCTGCGCGGGTGATGACGATCTCCAGCCGGTCGTCGGCGAGTTCTTCGGCCAGACCACGGCCCCATTCGATGACGGTGACGGCTTCATCGTGGCCGTATTCGAGGTCGAGGTCGGAGAATTCGGCTGCGTCGCCGAGGCGGTAGGCGTCGACATGGACGAGCGGCGGCCGGTCTGAGTTCGGGTTCGCATGCGCGCGGGCGATGACGAAGGTCGGTGAGGACACGCGGCCGGTGACGCTGAGGGCAGTGGCCAGCATCTGGGTGAGCGTCGTCTTGCCGGCGCCCAGGTTGCCGGTGAGGATGAGGACATCGCCGGCATGCAGCTGCGCGGCGAGCAGGCCGGCGAAGCGCTCCATCTCCTCCCTGTCGCCGATGCGCAGGTGCGGGTCAGTGTGCAGGTGCGGGTCAGTGTGCAGGTGCGGGTCAGTGTGCAGGTGCGGGTCAGTGCTCATGCGCCACCGCCTCGGGCTCGGCGCCAGCAGTCGCAGCACTGATGTCGGGCGGGCCGGCAGCGGCTCGGTCGCCGACGGCGATCCGGTCGACGCGCGAGCTGATGCAGGTGACGATCTCGTAGTTGATCGTCTCGCACCATGCGGCCCACTCCTCGGCGCTCGGCCCGGTGGTGCCGTCGCCGATGATGACGACCTCGTCGCCGATCGCCACCTCGGCCGCGGTGGCTGCTTCGGCAGGGCCGAGGTCGAGGATCATCTGGTCCATCGCGATGCGCCCGACGATCGGATAGCGGCGGCCGCGGATGCTCACCTCACCGCGGTTGCCGGCCAGCCGCGGCAGCCCATCCCCGTAGCCGCCGGCCACGAGCGCGAACCGGGTGTCGCGGGCGGTGCGGTACGTCAGCCCGTAGGAGGCACCATGGCCTGCGGGGACGTCCTTGATATTCAGGACCTTCGAGGTCACCGTCATGACCGGTGTGAGACCGAGCTGCGCAGCCGTGCGGTGTTCGAACGGGCTGATGCCGTAGAGGCCGATGCCGGCGCGCACATGGGTGCCCGGCACCGGGTCGAGGGACAGCGCCGCCGGCGAGTTCGCCAAGGTGACCCGCAGATCCGCAGCACGCAGGGCACCGGGCAGCTCGGCCTCCAGCCGGCCGTAGAGGGTGTCGAAGCGGTGCAGCTGGTCGACGGTGGCCGGATCGCCGGGGACATCGGCGTTGGCGAAATGGGTCATGAGACCGGTCACCCGCAGCGGCACCGCAGCGACCGCCGCCTCGGCGTCGCGACCGTCCCCGGCATCGACGGTGCCGCTGACGGGCCGGGGGCAGCTGTCGGCGAGCTGCCGGAGCCGGTTGAGCACGGCTTCGAGCTGAGCGAGGGACAGCCCGTTGCGACCAAGTCCGGTGTCGAGTTTGAGGTGCACGTTCTGCGTGATTCCGGTGGCCTGGCCAGCGGCGATGGCGGATTCGAGCCCTTCGGGCGTGGAGATCCCGAGTTCGATGCCGGCGCGTGTGCAGGCGGTGAGATCGGCGGCCGGCTCGAAGAGCCAGCACAGGATCCGCACGTCTGCGCTCGCCTCTGCATCGGTGCCGAGCAGCTGGGACAGGGCCAGCGCCTCGGGCACGGTGGCGACGGCGAAGTCGCGGATCCCGGCCGCGCATAGGGCCGGGGCGATGAGGCGGGTGGAGTGGCCGTAGGCGTCGGCTTTGACGACGGCCATGAGCTGGGCGGGAGCGATCCGCGCGGCGATGGTGTCGGCGTTGCGGATGAGCGCTGCCGTGTCGATGCGGGCCGTGACGAGCGAGCGGGTCGCGGCAGTGGACGGCGGTGCTGCTGCCATCAGCTGTCCCTCCTGTTGTCGTTCCGTTGCTGCCAGCGAGCCTCTGCGGCGCTCACCGGCCGGCGAGCACCTCGAGGACTTCGCCGGCCAGTGCTGTGACCACGCCCGAGGCGTGGGTTGCGTGAGTGCCGGCGCGGGCGTGCATTGCTACGCCGAGGCCGCCGAGGTCGGCCAGGTCGATGTCGGTTCCGCTGGTGGTGGCCAGCAGCGCACCCAGGATACCGGTGAGCACGTCACCTGTGCCGGCGGTGGCCAGAGTTGCGGGACCTGGCGCGGGGGCGACGACGGTGCCGTCGGGACGGGCGATGATCGTCCGGTTACCCTTGAGCAGCACGACCGCCTCGAGCACCTGGGCTGCGCGCACGGCGTGGGTGACCGGATCGGCTTCGACATCGGCGCGGCTGGGCGCGCCGGTGCCCAGCCGGGACAGCAGCGCGACGAGCTCTCCGGCGTGCGGGGTGAGGATGCAGCTGGTCTCCAGCGGACGGGTGAGCAGGGACAGGCCGCCGGCGTCGATGACAAGCGGCAGATTGTGGGTTTCGGCAGCGGTGATCGCGTGTTGCATCGTCAGCCGGTCCGGGGCGCCGGGGCCGATCGCCCAGGCTTGCACGCGGCCGGTGCCGGTGACGATCTCCGGGTTGTTCTGCAGGACGGTGCCGGTCACCTCGGGCGGGGCCAGCAGTCGCAGCATGCCGACGCCGGTGGCGGCCGCCGCCGAGGCGGTGAGCACGCCGGCACCCGGGAAGCGGGCGGAGCCGGCGACGAGGCCGAGGACGCCGCGGGAGTACTTGTGGTCGCCTGTCTGCGGGCGCGGCCAGAGGGCCGTGAGGTCGGTGGGCTCCGGGACGTGGACGGCCGGGACGTGGGAGGACATGTCGAGGCCGATGTCGACGAGGGTGACCTGTCCGGCTGCCGCGGCGCCGTCGGGCAGCATGAGTCCGGCCTTGTCGGCGCCGAAGGTGACGGTGTGGGCGGCGCGCACACAGGTGTCGCCGCATGCGCCGGTCGAGGCGTCGACCCCGGTGGGTGCGTCGACGGCGATGACGAGCTGGGAGGGCGATGCGACAGGGGCGGGAGTGCCTGTGCCGGCCGAAGCGGGGGTGCCTGCGCCGGCCGAGGCGGGCTGGGGCTCGCCCTGCCAGGCGCGGATGAGGGCGGCGAGGTCGGCGGGCAGGCCGGGTTTGGCGCCGGTGCCGAGCACCCCGTCGATGACGAGGTCGGCGCGGCGCAGCAGAGCCGCGAGCTCGCTCATACGCTCTGCGGTGAAGGGCTCGATGTGCCCGCCGGCGGCTGTGAAGGCGGCGGTGCCGGCCGGGTGCATCTTGCCGAAGACGTCGATGGCGGTGACGTGTGCCCCGCGATCGGCGAGGTTCGCTCCGGCGAAGAGCGCATCGCCGCCGTTGTTGCCGGCGCCGACGAGCATGACGACCCGACTGCCGGAGATTCGGCCGCGGGTGCCGCGGGTGCTGCCGGTCTGGTGGCGTGTGCTCAGCTCGCGGCGGCACACAGTCGCGAGCCCGGCGGCGGCAGTGCGCATGAGCGCCTCCCCGTGTCCGGCGGCCAGCAGGGGTGCTTCAGCCGCCCGCACCGCGGCAGCGGTGTACCCGAGCCTCATGCCAAGTCCCCTCCTCGGCTGGTGCCGTCCGCCTCGGGAACGGCGGCCCCCGCCTCGGGAACGGCGGCCACCGCCTCGGGAACGGTCGCCGCCTCGGGACGGGCGACACCCTCCTCGGGAGCGGCGGCATGCTGGGCGAGGCGCCCGGCGGCGAGCTCAGCGAGGAACCGGGCATGCTGGCCCAGCCCCTCATCGGAGTGGCGGGCGCGCGGCGAATGATTCGAGTCCTGCTCCTCGGCCACCACGCCCGGCAGGGCGGCACCCACGTGGCCGTAGGTGCCGGGGACCTGCTGCAGGACGCGGGAGAAGTCCTCGGAACCCGGCTTGGGCACGGTCACGAGGTGCGTGTGGTCGGGGCCGAACACCTCGGCAGCGGTCTGCATATAGAAGCGCGTCTCCGTTTCATCATTGATGACCGGCGGCAGCACGTTTCGGTACTCGACCTCGGCTTCGAGACCGTGGGCGGCGGTGAGGTCGCGCACGAACTGCGGCAGCTCGGCTTCGGCCTGGGCAGTCGAGGCCTCGGAGAAGGAGCGGATCCCGACCGTGAGCTCCGCGGTGTCGGGAATGACATTGGGCGCGGTGCCGGCGTGGAACTGGCCGACGGTGATGATAATCGGGTCGAAGGCGTCGAAGCGGCGGGAGTTGTACTCCTGCAGCTGGCCGACGAGCATCGCCCCGACCTGGATCGGGTCGCGGGTGGTGTGCGGACGGGAGGCGTGCCCGCCCTTGCCGCGGACGGTGATGTGCATCAGCGAGAACGCCGACATATACGACCCCGGCCGGCAGTACAGGTTGCCGAGCTCCTGATCAGCGGAGACATGCACGCCGTAGGCGGCGATGACCGGCACTCCGGCGGCGTCGAGGACCCCTTCGCGCAGCATGTGGCCGGCGCCGTCGTAGCCCTCCTCGCCGGGCTGGAACATGAAGATGACGTCGCCGGCGAGCTCCGCGCGGACCTCATGGAGCAGGCGCAGCGCACCGAGCAGGCCGGTGGTGTGCAGATCATGGCCGCAGGCGTGCATCGCGCCGTTGGTGGACGCGAAGTCGAAGCCGGTCGCCTCGGTCACCGGCAGCCCGTCCATGTCCCCGCGCAGCAGCACCGCCACCGGGTTCTCCGGGTCGCGCTTGCCGCCGCGCAGCACCACCGTCAGCGAGCTCAGCGACTGCCCGCGGGTGACCTCGACATCGAGCCCGGCGAGCTCCTCAGCTACGCGCGCCTGCGTGCGCGGCAGGTCGAGTCCGAGCTCAGGATGGCGGTGCAGATCTCGACGCAGCCGCTGGAGATCCGGCAGGATCTCGACCGCCGCCGAGTGGCTGATGAGAGACATGTTCCAACCCTAACCCCGGCAGCGGACAACACCCTGCTCTGGCACGGACGAAAACCGCCGCGTTCCGCATCAGCAAGCCGATGTCAGTGCTTCCCGATAGCCTGAGATCACGACGAGAAAGGCAGCCGAAGAACGGCTGCGCACTCCCAAGGAGGTGAGTGGAATGGAGCCAGAAGATGACCCGCAGCTGGCCGTCGAGGTGCCGGCGAGTCCCGTCTCCCTACTGAGCGATCACGTCGCCGCCTACAACCGCCAGCTGGGCCGCTTCGAGGCGGTGCAGATGTACGGGCTGACGCGGCTCGCGTTCGCAGTGCTCAACATCGATGACCGGTTGGCGACTCTGCCGCTGCAGCACCGGCCGGCGACACCACGAGAGGAGGATGCTCCACCCGGTCCCGAGGCGGTGGCCGGCGCCGAGGTGCCTACTGGTTCCACTGGTTGGCCGGCTGGTTCCGGCGGGGCCGGCGCCGAGGAGCCGGACCCGGAATCGATGGTTCGCGTCCCGGCTTTCGATCCCGCCCGGATGGTCGGGTTCGTCCCGGAGCTGCCGGGAGTCACCGCGCCCGAGGCGGTGCTGCCGTCGCCGGGCGATGTCGCCGCTGGTCTGCGGCAGGTGCGCTTCAGCGGTTCGCTCATGTCGTGGTTCTGCGCCAATGACCGAGCGGAGAACGCGATCCGCGTGGTGGTCTCGACGATGCACGACTGCTCGCTGCAGAAGGCGTACACGCTGGTGGCGCGGGCACTGGTGTCATTCGTGGGGCTGCCGCGGCTGACGGCGCTGGTGCTGCGTGGTGAGGTGCCGTTCGAACGGCTCGACTACACCGCCCGGAAGTGCTCGGATCTCTCCCTTGAACAGCTGGAGGAGATGGACATTTCCGTGGCGGGGATTCCCCGGCATCGGGCGATGCGCGAGGTGCGCCGGCACGTCGACATGGAGTTGGCGACGATCGTCCCGCAGGATGAGGCCGCCGAGCAGATCCATGAGCGGCGGGCAGTGCTCTTCGATGCGCTGCCCGACGGCAGTGCGACGCTGACGCTGCGTGGGCCGCTGGCTCCGCTCACGGCACTGTACAAGCGCACACTCGCCTGCGCTCGCGGGGTGGTGCGCCGGCAGCTCGACGCCTTCGGACTGGATTCTGCTGGTCAGCAGGCTGGTGAGCCGAGCATGCCGGGAGGGCCGAGCATGCTGGCTGGTCCGACCGGTCCGGCTGATGCGGCTGGTCCGGCTGATGCGACTGTCGGCCAGCTCATCGAAGAGCGGACGATCCCGCAGACGATGTTCGACATGCTCACCGGCATGGCCCCGGCCACCGAGCTGCGTGTGACGGCCGAGGACGGCGGCGAACAGCTCGTTGAGATCTCGTGTCCGACGAGTGCCGAATGGCTGCGCCGGCAGGCCTGTGTCAACGTCACAGTTCCGGTGCTCACGCTGCTCGGCGAGGCGGACCTGCCAGGTTCGTTGGAAGGACAGCATCCGATTCCGGCGGTGACGGCACGGCAGTTCGCTGCTGAGTCTTCGACGCTGTACCGGCTGCTGACAGATCCGCTGACCGGTGAGGTCCTAGATGAGCCGGCGCAGAAGTACACGGTTCCGCGTGCTGTGCGCACCACAGTGCAGGCTGCGTGGGCATGGTGCACTGCACCTGGGTGCAGCCGGCGGGCCGCGACCTCGGAGACCGATCACATCGAGTCGTTCAACCATCGCGATCCCGCTTCCGGTGGGCAGACGCAGGTAGGAAACCTGCAGCCGCTGTGCAAGAGGCATCACGACCTGAAGACGCGCGGACACCTGCGCGTGCGGAAGGGAGATGACGGGGTGCTGCGCTGGACGATGATGTTCGGGCTGTCCGGGCACACGCGCAAGCCGCGCAACCCGGTTGAGTGCCGGCAGGCGCGCATCATCGGCGAGGCGCTGCCGCAGGAGCAGCGTGAGCTGCTGCGCGATGATGCCGCACCGGGCTCACACTGGGTCACCGGTGACGCTGCCGGCTCCCTGGAAAGCTCCCCGGCTGATAAGACCGAGGTGTATCTCGATACGGCGACCGAGCTCGCCCGGCACTATCTGGGCATGGCGCAGTTCGACGAACTCAGTGACGCTGCACGACGCGAGGCGATGCGAGAGGAGGCATCAGAACAGTCAGGACCGGAGAGCCGCGACGAGGCTCCCCCGTTCTGATTCGGCTGCGGTCTGGCTCAGCTCAGTCTGGTTCAGCTGCGGTCTGGCTCAGCTCCGGTGCCGGTCGGTTCCCCTGCACTGAAGCGGCCACTCGGCCCCTCGCGACTCAGCTCGCCTTCGGCTTCTTTCGCCGCTCTGCCAAGGCGGCGAGTGCCTCAGGGCTGCCTGGAAGGGGCGGCGCTGGCTGATCGACAGGCGGTGCGAGCGGCTCGCCGGAGCCTTCGACGATGACATAGGTCATCGTCACGCGGGCATCATGGGTGATCGACAGGTGGATGCGCTCCCCGCCGATCCGTTTGAAGTGCTCGAGGACCGGTCCGCTCAGCCTGAACGACGGCGCGCCCGATGGTGCTGCAACGACCTCGGCGTGCTGCCATTCGATGATGCCCGGATACTGCATCGCCTTGACGAGCGCTTCCTTCGCGGAGAACCGGGCGGCCAGCGACTCAGGTGTGCGCAGCTTTCCGTTGCGCTTGAGCTGTTCGGCAGGCGTCAGCAGCCGGTCAAGCAGCTCCGGCACCCGCTCGATGTGCTCAGAGAACCGCGGCACATCGGCGATGTCGAGCCCGATTCCGATGATCCCCATCCCAGTCTCCCAGTCTGCCTGTCCGCCGGTCTCCCAGTCTCCCAGTCTGCCTGTCCGCCGGTCTCCCAGTTTCCCAGTCTGCCTGTCCGCCGGTCTCTGTCTTATTCGACGGTGACGGACTTGGCGAGGTTGCGCGGCTGATCGACATCGAGGCCTTTCATCGTCGCCAGCTCCATAGCGAAGAACTGCAGTGGAATCGTCGTCAGCAGCGGCGCGAGCAGCGTCGGGGTCTTCGGCACATAGAAGACCTCCGAGGCATATTCCTTCACAGCCTCATCACCCTCTTCGGCGATGACGATCGTGTTCGCACCGCGGGCACGCACCTCCTGGATATTGGAGATGACCTTCGCATGCAGCGAGTCGCGGCCTTCCCTGCTCGGCACGACGATGAAAACGAGCTGGCCGTCTTCGATGAGGGCGATCGGCCCATGCTTGAGCTCGCCGGCAGCGAAGCCCTCCGCATGGATATAGGCGAGCTCCTTGAGCTTGAGCGCACCTTCGAGCGCCACCGGGAAGCCGACGTGCCGGCCAAGGAACAGCACCGACTGCGTGTCCTGCACACTGCGGGCGAGCTGCTCGACCTGCCCTTTGAGCTGGAGGACCTGCTCGATCTTCGCCGGGATCTGCTGCAGCTCATCGAGGATGACGCGCACCTCATCGGTGAACTTGTTCCCGCGCAGCTGCGCCAGGTACAGACCCAGCAGGTAGCAGGCCACGATCTGCGACAGGAACGCCTTCGTCGAGGCGACCGCCACCTCGGGCCCGGCATGCGTGTAGAGCGCAGCGTCGGATTCGCGCGGAATCGTCGAACCGTAGGTGTTGCAGATCGCCACAACCTTCGCGCCCTGCTGGCGGGCATGGCGCACAGCCATGATCGTGTCCATCGTCTCGCCGGACTGCGACACGGCCACCACGAGGGTCTTCTCATTGACGACCGGGTCGCGGTAGCGGAACTCATGTGCCAGCTCCACCTCGACCGGGATCCGGCACCAGTGCTCGATCGTGTACTTGGCGACCTGACCGGCATAGGCGGCGGTACCGCAGGCGATGACGATCATCTTGTCGATCGACTTGAGGATCGTCTCGTCGACATGGATCTCATCAAGGGTCAGCTTGCCGTCGGCGTCCATCCGGCCGAGCAGCGTATCGGCCACGGCCTGCGGCTGGTCGTGGATCTCCTTGTCCATGAACGAGGCGAAGCCGCCCTTCTCAGCAGCCGCGGTGTCCCAGTCGACGTCGAAGCTCTTGCCTTCGACCGGCGCACCCGCAGCGTCGATGATCGCAACCGCGTCAGGGGTGATCGTGACGATCTCGTCCTGGCCGATCTCCACGGCCGTGCGCGTGTGGTCGATGAACGCCGCAACATCGGAGCCGAGGAAGTTCTCGCCCTCGCCCAGCCCGATCACCAGCGGCGAGTTGCGGCGGGCAGCCACGACGGTGCCCGGCTGGTCGGCATGCACGGCCAGCAGCGTGAACGCGCCTTCGAGCTCACCGGCGGTCAGGCGCATCGCCTCGGTCAGGTCCTTCGTCGCCGCATAGTTCTTCGCCAGCTGGTGGCCGGCCACCTCGGTGTCGGTCTCAGAGAGGAACTCGACGCCGGCGGCCTGCAGCTCCGCCTTGAGCGACGCGAAGTTCTCGATGATGCCGTTGTGAATGACAGCCAGCCGGCCGCCGTCAGCCAGATGCGGATGGGCGTTCTCATCAGTCGGGCCGCCGTGAGTGGCCCACCGGGTGTGGCCGATCCCGGTCATCGCCGCCGGCAGCGGGCGGGCCTCGAGCTCCTCGGTCAGCGCCGAGAGCTTGCCGGCCTTCTTCGCACTGGCGACCTGGCCCTCATCGGTGACGAGCGCGACGCCGGCTGAGTCGTAGCCGCGGTATTCGAGTCGCTTGAGGCCGCCCAAGACGACGTCAAGGGCGCTGTGGCCGGCAGCTTCGGGGGTTGACGATGAAACGTATCCAACAATTCCGCACATAGATTTCAGTTTAAACCCGCAAGCCCCCAGCGTTTGCACGCTCGCGTCCGCCCGGCGCGTGACATCTGCGACTCTGCGGGCGCTGTTCGCCCCCGTTCCCGAGGCGGTGGCTGCGTTCAGCTGAGTGCGTCGCCAACCTCGTTGGCTGCCCGCCGGCCACTTCGGATTGCCCCGTCCATGTAGCCGTTCCATTCGGCTGCGGTTTCGGCTCCGGCCCAGTGCACAGGGCCAACGGGTCGGCGCAGCTCCTCACCGACGTGCGTCCACAGTCCCGCTCCGAGCCGGCCGCCGTAGCAACCGCGCGTGAATGGCTCAGCGCTCCAGTCACGTTGCAGCACTTCGAGCGGCTTCCGCGTATCGTCACCGAAGAAGTCGGCTAGGCACTCCAGCACTCGCGCAGTGCGTTCGTCCTCCGAGAGCCTGGCGAAGGCCTTCGCGTGGTGGCCTTCGACGAAGGCCACGAGGATCCCGGATTCCTCGCCGGGAATGCAGTTGTCGTAGACGAGCGCTACGTCGTGATCAAGGCTGAGCACCGTGCCTCGCAGGCCTGCATCGCGCCAGAATGGGCTGGCATACCGTAGTTGGAACTTGATGACGTTTCCGCCGGGCATCTGGGAGGTGAGAACGTCGCGGTTCGGCGGCATCGGCGGATCGTACCGCAGCCGTCCTGCCAACGTCGGCGGCAGCGTCACGATAACCCGGAGAGCGCGCACATCACCCGTGGCGGTGTGCACTGTGACGTCGTCGTCGCCGTATGTCAGCCCTGTGACTTCAGTGTTGAGGTGTACACGTTCCTTCAGTCGACTGGCCAGGCGTTCGGAGATCTGATGAGTGCCGCCGAGCACGCGTGCCTCCTGAGCCCCGCCGATCGTCGCCATCATGCGATGCAGCCCACCGCCAGAGGCAAGGTAGAAGAGACAGTGAAGAGCGGAGTACTCCTCGGATTCGGCTGCGAAGATCGTTGCCAGAAGCACGTCGAGCACGTCTCGAACTTCAGGCGTCGGAACGTTCTCCGCTAGCCATTGCTGCGTTGTCATGCGGTCCAGTTCCATGGCTTTGTCCGACAGCCATGGTCGCTCGATGTCGATACCAGCACAGGTGCGGTCAATCATGTCTACGGTGGACTGGAACTCAGCGGCCAGTTCGTCGGTCAGTCCGATCGCGTCGTCCTCGCTGGAGTGGATCTGCCCACCGATCGCCAAGAGCGTCTTGCCTTCGTCGTAGACGGTGAACGTCTCCAAACCGAGGTCGTCGATCAGCTCCAGCACGGCGTCCTGAGTCGGCCCGACCCATTGCCCGCCGAGCTCGATCGATAGCCCGTCTGAGAATGTTCCGTTCTCGTTTCGGCCGGCGACCCGGTCTCGGGCTTCGAGCACGATGACGTCGTATCCAGCCTCCACGAGCTGTGTGGCTGCAGTGAGTCCGGAAAGCCCGGCGCCGATGACCACCACGTCGTGATCCGGTGCGACGTTCTGCGTCTTCATAATCCTTGTCTCCGTTCTTTGAGATGCCCATTGCACAAGGCTTGAGCGGGGTCCCTGGGTGGCGACTCAGCAGCACAGGACTTCGGGAGAGAGACCCAGGCTCTCTCCAATTGCTTTTGCCATCTGACCTCGCAGAGCCTCGCGGTCGCGGTACTGAACGAGCCCGTGTGCGTTGAGGCCATCCGCCACCGCAATGATGTGCCAAGCGGTGGCGTCCGGATCTCTGCATTCAACGTCACCGGCATCGACGGCAGCTTCGATCAGCTGTTGGATGAATGCTTGCCACGCGTCCATATGCGAACGCACTTCTGCGGCGATGGGAGGGACCCGCAGACCGTGGCTCCACGCGTCGAGCCAGAGCGCTGAGGAGCCTTCTCGGCCCGCTCTCGTGAGCAGATCGGTCAGTCGCCGCAGCCGGCCGCGCGTGGTCGTCTCTGCTTCCACCACCACGCGAAAACCCTCCAGCTCGGCGGTCAGCACGCGACCGACTGTTTCGGCTCGCAGAACGTCCATCGAATCCACGTAGTGGGCGATAAGCCCCGGTACCACGCCCATCCGCTGCGCCAGAGAGCGCACTGTCACCGCTGCAAGACCATCAGACACTGCAATGGCATCAGCAGCCTCACGCATCTCGGCGCGACGCTCTTCAGCAGACTTGCGCACTCGCGGCCCTGCCATCTCTTGACACCGTCCTGTCCGTTGCCTAGGTTGTGACACACGCCATATTGGTCACCTGACCAATATGACCGCTCCCGCTTGACGCGTCAACCCGACGACCACTGCTCACACCGACGTCGAAGCTGGTGCAACGAAGCACCGCACTCGAGAGGAACCCTCCGCATGACACCTGAGAGCACCGCTATCCACAGTCCGACACTGCGCCGCTCACTCGGCATTCCGACTCTTGTCATGTTCGGTCTTTCGTACATGGTGCCAATGACGGTCTTCACCACGTACGGCATCGTCAACGAGATCACCCAGGGCCATTTGTCGCTTGCCTATGCGGTCACCTTGAGCGCCATGTTCTTCACCGCGGTCAGCTATGCAGTGCTGAGTCGCGAAGTTCCTGCCGCTGGCGCTGCCTATGACTATGCTCGTGCTGGTTTCGGCGGCCATATCGGCTTCATGACCGGCTGGGTCATCATGGTCGACTACATCCTCCTGCCGATGCTCAACTACCTGCTCATCGGCCTCTACCTCCACGAGCAGTTCCCCACTATCCCCGCCTGGGTGTTCTCAATGGCCGCGCTCCTGCTCGTCCTCATCCTCAATATCGTCGGCATCAACGCCGTGAAGCACGCCAATGTCGTCCTCGTGTCGCTGCAGGTGCTCTTCTTCATCATCTTCGCCGTCATGGCGGTGCGGTCCTTCGACCCGAACGTCAGCCTTCTCGATCCGTTCATCGGCGGGGATATCGACGCCTCCCTCATCATGGCGGGAGCAGCGATCCTATGCCTGTCCTTCCTCGGGTTCGACGCAGTTTCAACGATGTCGGAGGAGGCCAAGGAGCCACGGCGGACAGTACCCGTCGCCGTCATCCTCACGACCCTGGCAGGCGGAGGGATCTTCATCGCCATCTCCTGGCTGGCACACGTGGCCCATCCGAACTTCGTCACCGGAGAGAACGCCGACACCGCAGCCCTCGCCATGCTCATGCACATCGGCGGAAACCTGCTCGTCGCGCTCTTCCTAGCCGCGTATGTCACTGGCGCCCTCGGCTCAGCCCTCGCCTCGCAGGCAAGCGTCTCACGGATCCTCTACAGCATGGGTCGCGACGGCGTGCTGCCGCGTCGCATCTTCGGTGTCCTGAGCGAGCGGTTCCGCACTCCAGTCGGAGCGATTCTCGTCGTCGCGGTCATTTCAGTCTCGGCAGTCTTCGCCAGCGTCGATTTCGTCGCCTCCATCGTGAGCTTCGGCGCGCTCACTGCCTTCACCGTCGTCAACCTGGCCGTCGTCTCGATCTTCCTCGTGCAGAAACGTCACCGAGGAGCGCCGTCGATTCTTCTCTACGGTCTCGTGCCGGTCGTCGGCTTCGGCCTGACGTTGTGGCTGTGGACGAGCCTTTCAGGTTCAACGCTGTTCTTCGGCTTGCTATGGGTAGCGCTTGGCGTCGGATACCTGGCCGTCCTCACCCGCGGGTTCCGCGAACCGCCCCCATCCCTCAACCTGCGGGGGTAACCGCTTCAGCCAGGCCGTCGGTCCCCGTTGCCGAGGCGATAGCCGGTGCCTGTGCTCGTATCGGCAGATCTGCCAGGCTCGCACCCGCCCACCCGGGGAACCGCGCCACAGCTTCTGGGCTGTTCGTGCAACAATGTCGGCATGACCCCAGGCACCCATGCCCCTGACGATGACGGCAGCACCCGGATCGACAGCTTCCCGGCCACAGGCAGCCCTGCCGGATCGTCCCTCGACGCCGAACGCGAACTCGCCGGCCTGACGCCGGCGCGCGCCGGTGAGGCTGAGAGCGTCGCCACCCCGTACTGGGAATTCGACCGCGCCTCTTGGTCGCTGCTGGCCGAGAACTCCGAACTGCCGCTCTCAGCCGCCGATGTCAACCGGCTGCGCGGCCTCGGCGACACCATCGACCTGGCCGAGGTCGAGACGATCTACCTGCCGCTCTCACGCCTGCTCAACCTCTACGTCGCCGCCCGCGGCCAGAAGCACCAGCTCACCCGCGAGTTCCTCGCCCCGCTGCGCGACACCGGCAAGGATCCCGCACCCAAGCGCACCCCGTTCGTGATCGGCGTCGCCGGCTCGGTCGCCGTCGGCAAGTCGACGACTGCTCGCGTGCTGCGTGAGCTCCTCGCCCGCTGGCCCTCGACCCCGCGCGTCGAGCTCATCACCACCGACGGATTCCTCTTCCCCAACGCCGAACTCGAACGCCGCGGACTCTCCGGCCGCAAAGGCTTCCCCGAGTCCTACGACCGGCGCGCCCTGCTGCGGTTCCTCTCGGCAGTCAAGTCAGGCGCTCCCGAGGTGCGGGCCCCGATCTACTCGCACCACACCTACGACATCGTCCCCGGAGCACAGGTCACCGTCCGCTCCCCCGACGTGCTCATCGTCGAGGGACTCAACGTCCTGCAGCCTCCGCGCCCGCGCTTCGACGGCCGGGTCGGCATGTCCGTCAGCGACTACTTCGACTTCTCGGTCTTCGTCGACGCCAACACCGCAGATGTGCGCGACTGGTACATCCACCGGTTCATGAAGCTCAAGGCCGGCGCCTTCCGCGACCCCGACTCCTACTTCCACCGGTACTCCACGCTCGGCGACGAGGAGGCTCGCTCGCTGGCCGGCGAGATCTGGGACTCGATCAACGCCCCGAACCTCGCTGAGAACGTCCTCCCCTCCCGAGGCCGTGCGGACCTTGTCATGCGCAAGGACAGTGACCACTCGATCCGCCACATCCGGATGCGCAAGCTCTGAGCCTAAGAGCGCACGGTCTGAGCTGAGCAGCCCCGCAGGCACGCTCGAAGGCACCGGCCGGCCCAACCGGTCCTGTCCGCCCGCCGGCCCAGCCGGTCCTGCGGCCTCCGTTCGCAGCGAGCAGAAGCCCCGCCGGGAACAAGTGAGCGCCTGCCCGCAGTTGCACCCACTGGGCGCGCCTCCCCGGCACCCTGCCGTCACCAGCGCAGCCACCCTGGCCGGCCCGCACCCTTGAGGAGACTCCATGACGACCCCTTCACCCCTGGCGCTCATGCACCGCACCATGGCATCGCAGCGCCTGCACGGCCAGGGCTCACGCTCCAGCGGGCTCTCCGCCGACATCCTCAAGCGGATCTGGCGCTTCGCCGCCGGCCACCGCCACCTGCTCATCGGCTTCATCGTCCTGTCCGTCGTCATCTCCGCCATCGGCGTCATCACCCCGGTGCTCGCCGGCCGCGTCGTCAACGCCATCACCGGCACCCAGGACATCTCCGCGATCATCACGATCGCCCTCATCATGGCCGGCCTGGCACTGGCCGACGCGGCACTCGGCCTGGTCAGCCGCTACCTGTCCGCCCGCGCCGGTGAAGGTCTCATCTACGATCTGCGCACCGCCGTGTTCGACCACGTGCAGACGATGCCGATCGCATTCTTGAACCGCACCCGCACCGGCGCTCTCGTCTCCCGTCTCAACACCGACGTCATCGGCGCCCAGCGCGCGTTCTCCAACACGCTCTCAGGCATCGTGTCGAACTTCGTCTCGGTGCTGCTGACCGTCGCCGTCATGGTGACCGTCTCCTGGCAGGTCACGCTGCTGTCGATTCTGCTGCTGCCGATCTTCTTCATCCCCGCTCGCATGTTCGCCGGTCGGCTTGCCGCCCTGCAGCACGAGGCCGCCGACTACAACGCGGCCATGTCCACCCGCATGACCGAGCGCTTCGCCGCCGGCGGCGCGACCCTCGTCAAGCTCTTCGGCAGCCCCGCCCGCGAATCCGAGCAGTTCGCCGCTCGGGCAGCGCGCGTGCGCAACATCGGCGTCAAGACCGCGATGCTGCAGACGAGCTTCGTCACAGCCCTCACCCTCGTCTCCGCGCTCGCACTCGCCCTCGTCTACGGCCTCGGCGGCGTCCAGGCCGTGCTCGGCACCCTCAACGCCGGCGCCGTCGTGACACTCGCGATGCTGCTCACCCGCCTCTACGGCCCGCTCACCATGCTCGCCAACGCCCGCTTGGACATCATGAGCGCCGTCGTGAGCTTCGAGCGCGTCTTCGAAGTCCTCGACCTCAAGCCGATGATCGCCGAAACCGCGCACCCCCGCCCGCTGCCGGCCGGGTCCCTGCCCGTGGAGTTCGACAACGTCTCGTTCACGTATCCCTCCGCCGCCGAGGTGTCCCTTGCCAGCCTCGAAGAGGTCGCGATCCTCGATGAGCGCACCGACCACGAGGTGCTGCATGACCTCAGCTTCGAGATCTCACCCGGGCAGACGGTCGCCCTCGTCGGCAGCTCGGGGGCGGGCAAGTCGACGATCGCCTCGCTCGTGCCCCGCCTCTACGATGCCACCGAAGGCAGTGTGCGCATCGGCGGTGTCGACGTCCGTGACCTCAGCTTCGACGACCTCAAATCCGCTGTCGGCATGGTCACCCAGGACGGACACCTGTTCCATGAGTCGATCCGCGACAACCTCCTCATCGTCAAGCCGGAGGCGACTGAGGAGGAGCTGCGCTCGGCGATCTCCCGGGCCCGGCTCGATGACGTGCTCGCCGAACTGCCCGACGGGCTCGACACGATCATCGGCGAGCGCGGCTACCGGCTCTCCGGCGGCGAGCGCCAGCGGCTGACGATCGCCCGGCTGCTGCTGGCCGCCCCACCGGTCGTGCTGCTCGACGAGGCGACCTCCGCGCTCGACTCCACCTCAGAAGCTCACGTGCAGCATGCGCTGTCGGAGGCGATGAGCGGACGCACCGCGCTCGTCATTGCTCACCGGCTGTCCACCGTGCGCGGGGCCGATGCGATCCTCGTCGTCGAAGACGGCCGGATCGTCGAACGCGGCACGCACAGCCAGCTGCTGGCTGCAGGCGGCCGCTACGCCGAGCTGTACCGCACCCAGTTCGCCAACCAGGAATGAGATATGAGCGCCGAGACTGCCGACACAGGCACCGAGGAGCCCTCGCCGACCCCAGACCCGGCCACGTTCGCAGAGCTGACCGAGGCGACGGGTGCCGAGTTCCCGCTGCACACGCCGCGACTGAGCCTGAGCCTGCTGGTGCCATCCGACGCTGAGGGTCTGTGGTCCTACTGGCAGCTGCCGGAGACCTCGGGGTGGACGTCGTCACGACCGGCCAATGCCGATGAGCTCATGACCGAGCGGCTGGCTGTCGGCAACACGCTCGTCGTGCGTCGCAGAGACGATGAGAGCAGCGACCCCGAGACGGCCCCGATCCTCGGCGAGGTGCTGGTGAAGATGCAGGATGCCTGGTCACATCCGGAGGTCGCCCACCTGGCTCGCGGCACGCAGGCTGAGATCGGCTGCGCTTTCCACCCCGGCGCCACCGGGCACGGCTTCGCCGGCGAGGCGGTCGCTGCTGTCCTCGACCTCATCGTCGATCTCGGGATCCGGCGCATCGAAGCGTGCTGCATGGCCGACAACACCGCCTCCTGGAGGCTGCTCGACCGGCTGGGCCTGCGCCGCGAAGGCACCTACATCGCGGAGAGTCTGCACCGCGACCGCGGCTGGGTCGACGCCTACTCGTATGCGATCCTCGCCTCGGAGTGGGTGCAGCAGCGCCGCAGCTGATCAGCGCACGTCCGGCTGGCGCGGGCCTAAGGGCAACCGGGCGATGATCGCAAACAGGACGCTGGCGGGGATGCAGATGAGCAGCAGTGAGATGAACACGTACAGCGCCGAGGGCATCCACACAACGCTGACCATGTAGACGATGGCGGGGAAGGCCAGCGCCAGGAACAGCGCGGTGATGAGCGTGCCCTTGAGACCGGCGGTCGGCTTCTTCCAGCGCACGGCGCCGATCGCGAAGTTCGCCAGCGCCGCGACCATGCCCAGCAGCAGGAACGAGCTCATCAGCTCGCCGAAGATCCACGCGAGTCCACCGGCAGGTCGGCTCGCCTGCACCGCAGCCGAGGCGCCGGTCACCAACAGCGTGATGAGGGCTGTCGAGCCGGCGGCGACGACGCCGGCACGCACCGGCCGGCTCTCGACAGTGAGGAAGGGCGTACGGCGGGAGGGGCTGGGAACGCGGGCGTGAGAGCTTCGTTCGGGCTGGTCTGCAGAGCCGGAATCAGGAGGTGTGGGTGCCATATCTCTACGGTATAACGCTCGCGCGCTCTCCCGAGTCCGGGCATCACCGCGGAGCTGGACCACGCTGAAGCTCCCCGCCGCCGAAAGGGCTTTCACCAACTCGAACATACTGTAAAATTGTTATAGTTAGAGCATGACTCCTGCAGACGTTGACCACGCGATCTCGCTAGACGCAGATGAAGCCGTCACCAAACTCGCTGCGCTGCCCGAGAATCAGTGGTTTGAACGCAAGTCCGGCGCGATCAAAGCGAAAGATCTCGCTGTCCCTCTGATCGCGATGGCAAATGCAGAAGGAGGGGTCGTCGTCGTAGGAATTTCAAATGGCTTAGTCACACCAGTTTCTGACAGAAACGACAACGAGCTCAGACAGACAGCCGCAGACTTCACACAACCGCCGGTGCGAACCAATGTGCGCGAACTCAGCACAACGGAGGGGCGGGTCCTGATCTTTAGGGTGGGCCCCAGCGACTATGTGCATGAGTCACAATCAGGTGATTGCTATCAGCGTATCGGCGACGAGTCGCGACGATTGAGCTTTGCGCAACGCCAAGAACTTGAGTGGGATCGTGGCTTCGCCAGCTTTGATGGCACTCGGGCACCTGAAGCTGATATCTCAGACCTCGACTCCGACCACCTTAGGGACTTTCAAGAGCTGCTTGGGTCGTCCTCTCCCGAACGGGCTCTGCGCGCTCGTGAGTTGCTCACCAAAGACGACCACATCTCGGTAGCCGCGTACTTGCTCTTTGCACGCCGACCACAAACCATCTATCCGAGCGCCCACGTCAGAGTATTGAAGTACTTGCAGAACGAAAGAGGCGCTGGACGTACACACGCCGTTGAATCCGGAAGTGACGTCAGGTGCGAAGGCTCACTGCCATCACAGATCAGCGAGGCTGCCGATGCAATTGCCCAAATGATCCCGCACCGCCGCGCCCTCGGCGATTCTGGACGATTCGAGAGCCTCCCAATCATCCCTGGAGACGCATGGTTGGAAGGCCTCGTCAATGCCGTGGTCCATCGCTCCTATAGCATCAGCGGCGACCATGTCAGAGTGGAGATTTTCCCCAATCGAATCGAAATCACAAGCCCGGGCAGGTTCCCCGGCATGGCCGACATCATCTCGCCCGAATCGATCAGCCGCAATGCGCGCAATCCACGCATTGCCAGAGTCTGCGCAGATCTCGGAATCACACAAGAGCTAGGAGAGGGCATCCGCCGAATTTTCGCGGAGATGCGACGCACCGGGCTGTCCGAACCGATGTACGTTCAGTCATCCCAATCAGTCCGCCTGACGCTCTTGGCACGCAGTTCACTTCCCAGCTCCATTGAAGGAGCACTGGGGCCTACGGGAATGAAGATCTTCAAAGCAATGCGGCAGGCTCAACGCCCATTGGGCACGGGCCAGATTGCCGAACTGGTAGGGATGACCCGTCCCACCGTGTTGCGACATCTCACTCGAATGCGCGACGCCGAGATCGTCACCTGGCACGGCGAGCAGCCAAAAGACCCGCGTGCGACATGGCGGCTGAACTAGGCCGAGCTATAACACCTCAGCGTTAGAGTACTTTAGTGCTTGTCTACCGGATCCCGGCGGCAGCTCGCTGACCAGGCAGAATACCCGTATCACAGCACTTTTCGCGGCTAGAACAATTTTACAGCTGCTTCAACTTGTCCCACCTGCACACCTCGTTCCGGCCCTGCCGTCTCACCTGTAACGATCACCTCTCATCCCCCACCGTTCGCTCAGCTTCCATGCAGACTCATCCCAGTTGTGCCCATAATGGAAGGAACTGGAGCACCATCGATGGCGATGAAGAGATGACGACTATGACGAGAATCCCTGCACGTGCACCACGCCTGCATCCCCTGGCCAAGGCCGCCGCCTCTGCAGCGATCGCGATCCTCGCTGTCATCAGCGGCTGCTCGCGCCAGAGCGTCGACCTCGGAACCGCCGACACCGACGATGTCATCGTCGCCTCGATCTCCGGTGAGCCCGATCAGCTCGACCCGCATTCGACCACCTCCTACTTCGCCTTCGAAGTGCTCGAGAACGTCTACGACACCCTCGTCGAACCCGATGAGGAGTTCAATATGCAGCCGGCGCTGGCCGAATCGTGGGAGGTCAGCGACGACGAGCTGACCTGGACCTTCCACCTGCGCGAGGACGTCACCTTCCATGACGGCTCCGCGTTCACCGCCGATGACGTCGTCTACTCCTACCGCCGCATCATCGACAATGAGCTGGCCAACGCGTGGAAGCTCACGATGCTCGAAGACATCCGCGCCGTCGACGACCACACCGTCGAGATCGACGTCAACGCGCCCAGCCCCACCCTGCTCTCAGCGCTCGGCGGGTTCAAGGGCGTCGCGATCGTGCAGGAGGACAACGCCGAATCCGGCGACATCGCCACCCAGCCGATCGGCACCGGCCCCTTCGCCGTCGAATCCGCCCGGCCCGGCGACTCCGTGACCCTGAAATCCAACCCCGACTACTGGGACGGCGCGCCCGAGGTCGCCGGCGTGCAGTTCCGCTACATCACCGAGCACAATACCGCGGTGGCCGCGCTGCGCTCCGGCGAGATCGACTGGACCGACTCGATCCCGCCCCAGCAGTTCGGCACCCTCGACAGGGACCAGTCGCTGCACATCGAATCGGTCATCTCCAACGACTACTGGTATGTGGCGATGAACCAGGCGAAGGAGCCCTATGACGACCCGCAGGTCCGGCAGGCCATCGCCTACGCCGTCGACCGCGAGTCGATCGCCCAGGCCACCGGCTTCGGCACCTCGGAGGTCAACGAGACCGCGATCCCGCACTCCAGCCCCTGGGCCTTCGACTATGCCCCCTTCGACTACGACCCAGGCAAGGCCGAACAGCTGCTCGGCGAGGCCGGCGTGTCCGACCTGTCGATGGAGCTCATGGTCACCAACGAGTACCCCGAGACCGTCACCGCCGCCCAGGTCGTGGCCGACAACCTCTCCGACGTCGGCATCACGGTTTCGATCACGACGCTTGACTTCGGCTCGTGGCTCGACCGGCAGGCCCAAGGCGACTTCGATGCGCTCATGCTCGGCTGGCTGGGCAACATCGACCCCGATGACTACTACTACGCCCAGCACCACTCGGAGGGCCCGTCGAACAGCCAGGGTTATTCGAACCCGGAGGTCGACGAGCTCCTCGACGCCGGCCGCGTCGAGATGGACGAGGACAAGCGCAAGGAGCTCTACGACGAGGCCGCCAAGCACATCGTCGACGACATCTCCTATCTGTACCTGTACAACCCGGCGGTCATCCAGGCCCACACCTCCCGCCTGGAGGGCTACACCATCCGCTCCGACCGGGCCGTGCGGTTCCGCGACGCGAAGCTGACAGAGGACTGATAGGCATGAGCGATCCGAACACCCATGGCAGCAGTACCGCTCCCGAGGCGGAGGACCGGTCTGCAGACACCACGCGTTCTGCAGACGCGAACCAGTCCAGCCAGACCGAGCAGACGCAACAGGCGGGGTTCTTCACCCGGCATCCGCTGCTCACCTTCATTCTGCGGCGCATCCTGCTGGCCTTCGTCACCCTGCTCGGCGTCATCGTCGTCGTCTTCTTCCTCATCCAGCTCGTCCCCGGCGACCCGGTGCGCATCGCCCTCGGCACCCGCTACACCGATGAGGCCTATCAGGCGCTGCAGCAGGCATCGGGGCTCGACAAGCCCCTCATCGTCCAGTTCTTCTCCTATATCGCCGGCGCACTCACCGGCGACCTGGGCGTCAGCTTCCGCAACGGCGAACCGGTCATGCTGCTGCTCCTCGAACGCCTCCCGGCGACCATCTCGCTGGCGGTGTGCGGCATCCTCGTCGCCCTGCTCATCGCGATTCCGCTCGGCACCATCGCCGGACTGCGCGAAGGCGGCGCCGTCGATTCGGTTGTGCGCGTCATCAGCCAGTTCGGCGTCTCCATCCCGGACTTCTGGATGGGTATGATGCTCATCAGCGTCTTCGCCCTTGGCTTCGGCTGGCCCTCCTCGGGCTACACCCCGCTGACCGAGGACCCGCTCGGCTGGGCGCAGCACATGGTGCTGCCGGCGATCACCGCCGGAGTCGTCTCCGCAGCGATCCTCACGCGGTTCATCCGCACTGCCGTCATCGACGTCTCGCATGCGACCTTCGTGCGGACGGCCACCTCGAAGGGCCTGACGTACTGGGCGGTGCTGACCAAGCACATCGGCCGCAACGCCCTCATCCCCGTGCTGACGATCTCCGGCATCCAGCTGGCGACGCTGCTCGGCGGCGTCATCGTCGTCGAAGTCGTCTTCGCCTATCCCGGCCTGGGCCGCCTCATCTACGACGCCGTCGCCGCCCGCGACTATCCGCTGCTGCAGGGCGCGATCCTGCTCATCGCCTTCATCTTCCTCACCATCAACCTGCTCGTCGACGTGCTCTACGCCATCATCGACCCGAGGATCCGGATCTCATGAGTGCCCAGAAGCCGACCCAGCAGACCCCAGACACTGGCAGCACCGCCACCGGTGCAGCCAGCAGCCAGGCGAACACCCGCGCCTCGACGCTGTCGCTGCTCATGACGAACCCGACGGCCGTCTTCGGCCTCATCGTGCTCGCCGTCATCGTCATCCTCGCCCTCTTCGGCAGGTGGATCGCCCCCTACGGCGCCAACGACATCGACGTCCCCAGCGCCCTGCAGGCACCCAGCGGTGCGCACTGGTTCGGCACCGACGAACTCGGCCGCGACGTCCTCTCCCGCGTCATCATCGCCGCAGCCACCTCGCTCAAGATCGCACTCATCTCCGTCGGCATTGCGCTTGTCGTCGGCGTCGGCGTCGGTGTGCTGTCGGGCTACCTCGGCGGGGTCATCGACTCGATCCTCATGCGCATCGTCGACGTCGCCTTCTCCTTCCCCGTCCTGCTGCTGGCCCTCGCGATCGTCGCGATCCTCGGCCAGGGCATCGGCTCGGCGATGATCGCCATCGGCATCGTCTACATCCCGATCTTCGCCCGCGTCGCCCGCGCCTCGACCCTGTCGGTCCGCCAGGAGCCCTACGTCCAGGCCGCCCGCACCATGGGCGTCTCGTCCGGCCGCATCGTCTTCAGCCACGTGCTGCCGAACATCTCCGGACCGGTCATCGTCCAGACCTCGCTGTCACTGGCGTTCGCGATCCTCACCGAAGCAGCCCTGTCGTTCCTCGGCCTCGGCGTCCAGCCGCCCGAACCCTCCTGGGGCAAGATGCTCTTCGACGCGCAGGGCTTCATGGCCGACGCCTGGTGGATGGCCGTCTTCCCCGGCCTTGCGATCTTCGTCGTCGTGCTCGCCTTCAACCTCCTCGGCGACGGCCTGCGCGACGTCCTCGACCCCCGCCAGCGCACCATCATGCAGAACCGGAGGAAGAAGTGAGCCACACCCCTGATCAGGCTCCCGCTCCCGAGGCGGTGGGCACCAGCCATGAGTCCGCACCCGAGGCGCCGGTCCTGGAGGTCTCGGACCTCACCGTCGGCGTCGGCCGCAACGACATCGTCCACGGCGTCGACTTCGCCGTGGCCAAGGGCCGGACGCTCGGCATCGTCGGCGAATCCGGTTCCGGCAAGTCGCTGTCGGTGCTCTCGGCCACCGGCCTGTTCGAGGCCCCCGGCGGCTACGTGCACGGCTCCTCAACACTCGACGGCGAGCAGATCGTCGGAGCACCTGCCGGGCTGCTGCGCAGCATCCACGGCCGCCGCATCGGGTTCGTCTTCCAGGACCCGTCGACGAGCCTCAACCCGCTCATGACCTTGGAGGCGCAGCTGGCCGAGGGCCCGATGAAGCACCTCGGCATCTCAGCTGCCGAGGCCCGCGAACGGTCGCTGACGCTGCTGACCGAACTCGGGCTGCCCGATCCCGAGCTGCGGCTGGGCTACTATCCGCATCAGCTCTCCGGCGGGCAGAAGCAGCGCGTCATGATCGCTGTGGCTCTCGCGTGTGAGCCCGACGTGCTCATCGCCGATGAGCCGACCACCGCCCTCGACGTCACCACGCAGGCCGGGATCATCGACCTCGTCGCCAGCCTCCAGCGCTCCAGGGACATGGCCGTCATCTGGATCAGCCACGACCTCGGGGTCATCGGGCAGATCGCCGATGACATCGTCGTCATGCGCGCAGGCGAGATCGTCGAACGCGGCAGCGTCGCCGACATCTTCGAACGTCCGCAGCACGAGTACACGAAGACGCTGCTGGCTGTCCGCCCGCTGCTGCGCACCCAGCAGGACGATGATGCTGAAGACGCGTACGCCGACCGGGAGGAGCAGGGCGACCCGCTGCTGCGGATCGAAGACCTGACGGTGGACTTCGAGGTCTCCTCCCCCACCGGCAAGCGCACCATCACCGCTGTCAAGAATGCCAGCCTCGATGTCTACCGCGGCCGCACGCTCGGCATCGTCGGCGAATCGGGTTCGGGCAAGTCGACGATCGCCAATGTGCTCACCGGTGTCGTCGAAGCAGCCTCGGGTGATGCGCGGATGAGCGGGGATCCGGTGCTCGGGCTCACGGGTGCCGATCTCAAGACGATGCGCCGGCGCATCGCAATGGTCTTCCAGGACCCGTTCGCGGCCCTCGACCCGCGGATGACGGTGCAGCGTTCGATCGCCGAACCGCTCATGGCGCACAATCTCGTACCGCGGCGGCAGCGCCGGCAGCGCTGCGCGCAGCTGCTCGAGCAGGTCGGTCTCGATGCGTCGTTCATCGAGCGCTATCCGCATGAGCTCTCCGGCGGGCAGCGGCAGCGTGTGTGCATCGCCCGCGCCCTGGCCGTCGACCCCGAGCTGCTCATCCTCGATGAGTCGACCGCCTCGCTCGACGTCTCGATCCAGGCGCAGGTCCTCGATCTGCTCGCCGAGCTGCAGGACGAGCACGGCTTCGGCTACATCTTCATCGGCCACGACCTCGCTGTCGTCGAGCAGGTCAGCGACACCGTCGCGGTGATGAAGGACGGCGAGGTCGTCGAATACGGCACCGCCGAGCAGATCCTGCGCGACCCGCAGACCGACTACACCCAGCAGCTCATCGACGCCGTCCCACCGGCAGAGCCGGTGCGCGCCTGACAGGACGGGTGCGCGCCGCCCGGCCGAGGAACCGCCTGCGATACCGCCTCCATACGGTCGCGCTCGTGCCCCTGCCGCAGAGCGGTGACTCTCGCGACGTGCAGCCGGTTCGTCACTGTCGCAGGGCCGCAGCCGGCTGGATCCGGCCCGCCCGCCACGCGGGGATGAGGCCGGCGAGCACCGAGACTCCGATCGCGGCGAGCGGGACGGCGATGAGGTGCGTCGGCGAGACCACCGGAACCCAGTTCTGCACGGCGCAGACGATGAGCACGCATGCTGTGCCCACCACGGTGCCGAGAACACCGGCGAGCACGCCGATGAAGGCGCATTCGAACAGGATCTGCTCGAGCAGGTCGCGCGGTCGGCCGCCGATTGCACGTCGCAGACCGAGCTCCCCTGTCCGCGAGGACACCCCGATGGTGCCGGTGATCGCAATCGATGCCGCTCCGATGACCGAAGCAAGCACGGCCACTCCGATCCCGAGGTTGACGAGGAGGGAGTCGACGCTGCGCCGGTTGGCCTCGCTCTCGGTCGGCGGAGTGACCCGCAGTGCGTCTGGCTGCGCCGGAAAGACAGCGGTCGGCAGCGCACGAGCGACGTTCCCGGCAGCACCGGGAGCAACGGTGACGAGCAGGGACTCACCGTCCCCCGGGGGCCCGAACCGATCGATGGCTGTCTGCGTCGGCACGATGACCGCTCCCCCGAGCTGCGGCAGGCGAGGGGATTCCTCGATGATCCCGGCGACGAGGAACGGGTGCCCGCTCACGAAGATGTATCGCGGCTCTCCGCTGTGGGCGGCGCTGCTCATGCCGAGTGTCTCAGCGGCGGCCTTGCCGAGGTAGGCGATATCGGCGTGTGCGAGACCGGCGTCGTACGGGCGGCCGCGGATCGTCGCTTCGGCGGCTTCGAACAGTCCCGGACCTGCGATCATCACCGGCGGCGCGGTGGCTGCTGCGGAATCCGGCAGGTTCGAGGTGCTCACCAGCAGCTGCTGTCCATAGCTGTCAGAGAACGAACCGACCTCTTCAACTCCTGACAGCTGCCGGACCCGTTCGACGGCCTCAGTAGGGAAAGCGACTCCGGAGAGCGGCAGACGTCCGGCGTCTGAGTCGACGGCATGCGGAGCGTCCGGGTCGATGGCATTGATCTGTGCGATGATCTCGGTCGCCTTCCGGACGTCGAAATCCGCTGCGACCTGGAAGCGCACCGTCGTCGTAAGACTGAGCACGGAGATGACGGCAGTCACCGAGATGAGCAGCCCGAGGCTGCTGAGCACCGACCTGAACGGTGTTGAGGCGACCGTCTTGAAGGCCTCGGCCAGGAGCAGCCGGTCAGTCCGTCGCAGCATTGCTTACCGTCCCGTCGAAGACGGTGACCGCCCGGTCCATCTGGGCTGCGACATCCTCATCGTGGGTGACGATGATCTGCGCCCCATCCGGCTGGTGCAGCGATGCCAACAGCTCGAGGATGCGTTCGGAGTTGCGGGAATCGAGGTTGCCGGTCGGTTCATCTGCCATGAGGACGCGCGGTGAGTGGACGACGGCGCGTGCGATTGCAGCCCGCTGCCGCTCTCCGCCTGAGAGCAGCCGTGCCTGCGTGCGGATGCGGTGAGCCAATCCCACGGTCTCCAGGGCATCTGCGGCTCGATCATCCCATTCGTCGGTGGGGATGGGACTGAAGAACATCCCGAGTCTGACGTTGTCGAGCACGCTGCGCCGGTCGAGGAGATGGAATGCCTGGAAGATGAAGCCGAACCACGTGCTGCGCAGGTGCGCGCGTTCCTTCTCCGAGGCTGCCGCGGTGCGGCGGCCGGCGATGCGGTACTCACCAGCTGTGGGTGTGTCGAGGAGGCCGAGGATGTTGAGCAGACTCGACTTGCCGGCTCCAGATGGCCCGATGAGGGCGATACGCTCACCGTGGGCCACCGCAAGGTTGACATCGCTGAGAGCATGCACTGGGATCGGCCCCGGATAGGTCAGCGACACATTCTCGGCATGCAGCAGTGCCGGGCGGACTGCGCAGGCACTGCCGTTCTCGCTGAGATGAGCATCGCGCTCGTCGCTAGGATGGGCACCGGGCGCGTCGCTGAGATGGCTACCGTGCGCGTCGATCGGATGGGCATCGCTCTCGTCGCTCGGATGGGCACCGGGCGCGTCCTGGCGAAACACTGCTGCACGAGCGCGGGCGAGCATTCCAGCCCAATCGCTGCGGCCGGTGCTGTTCGGCCTCGCGACGTCGTCAGCGTCGAACGTCGGCTGGCGATCGTCATTGCAGGACAATCGTGTCTCCCTCTTTCACCTCGCCTGATGTGATCTCAGCCCAGCCGCCGATTGTGCGCCCGACGGTGATGTCTGTGCGTTTGTGCTTCTCGTCTGCTTGCACAAGAAGATACGAGGCACCGCCGGGTTCTGACCGGACGGCCGTGACGGGAACAGCGAGCACCTCCTTTCCGGAGGTCTCGACCTCGATGGCGACCGAGACGTCCTCACCGGCCTTGAGTTCATCGGTGTTCGCTGGGCTGAGGACGATGCGTCGCGAGCCCTCCTGCTCGGAGTCCTCGATACGGTCCACCGTGCAATCGACCGCAGACTGCGCTTCAGGCAGCGTGATCGTGCAGGCCATGCCCTTCTCAACCATGGCGGCAGTGGACTCCGGCACTTCTGCAGCAACCCGCACCCCCGAGGAGGACAGCGTGAGGATTGCGGCGTTGTCGTCGAGCACCGCCCCCACCCGCGCGGAGATCTCGCCGACCTGCGCGGGCAGCCCCTGATGAAATGAGAACAATCCGGCCGGGATCGTCATCGTCTGAGCGTCGGAATCCCGCGTCTGTGGGTTCTTCCCGTCGGCGGCACCTGCAGCAGGCGAAGCTGATTCCTGCGCTTCATCACTGCTGTCGCCTGCATCATCGCCGGAGCTGGTCTCTGCAGCGGAGTAGAGCACAGAGGGGTCGAGCTTGCGGTTGGTGAACAGCTTCGCCACCGCTCGCGCGGTGCCGGGTCCGAAAGTCCCCTTCCGATCCGAGTTCGAGAATCCGAGTTCGCGCAGGGCAGCCTGCAGCTGACGGACGTCAGGGCCGGAGTCGCCCGCGCTCAGCCCTCGGTACATCGGGAACTTCCCCGGCATCGCAATGATGGGATAACCGCTCACCTCAGCAAGCACCGTGCCGGCGGACACCGTTGCATCCTGACCGACAGCGATATCAGTCACGACAAGCTTGCCGCCATCGGGAAGCGAGGGGGCCTGCACGGGTTCACCGCCACCGGATTCGGTCTTGCCCGGCAGCGTCGTCTGCACAGAGAGCACGCGCTTCTCCACCTGCGCGGTGCTCGTCGGACTCGGAGGCGGTTCGGCGTCGGCGACCCGCTGCGCGGGGGACTGCGTTGAGCGCAGCAGAATGAACCCGGCAATGAGTGCGCCGATGAGTGCGATCGCGATCCCGATTCCGATGATCACCGTGCGGTGTCGGTCACCGGCAACGGCGACAAGCTTCATCCGATTCACCGTCGCCGCTATCCGGTATGGTCGACGGCAGCACTGAGGTCAGCCAGATCCTTCGCGTGCTTCTCAGCGAAATCGGCACGTTTGGGTTCGAGCACCCCACTCCACTCGTCCCACAGCGGCTCAGCGCATTTGACGAGGAGCTTCCCGGCCGTCTTCGCCTGCTCATCGGTCATATCATCCTTTGAAGCGGCGCCATAGACGAACTCAGCTTCCCAGCCGGCACCTGTCGACCCGTCGTCGTGGGAATTGATCTGCGCTCCGCCGGCTTCCAGACACTTGTTGATCTCCTGCTTCCGGGCGCTGTACTTCGGATCGTCGAGCACCTTGTCGAGCTCGTCCTTCCACGCGGATTGAAGGTCTTCGAAGAGCTGAGACCTCTTGGAATCCTCAGACGGCGTCTCTTCTTCGAAGCTGCCGCTGCAGTCCCATAGCACCTTGTCGTTCTCATGGATCGAAGCATGCGCATCGGGGGCACGCCGCCAGTCATAGCCAGTGTCGTTCAGCATCTTCTTCGACAGCGTCCGATGATCTGCCCAGACCGCATCTGTCATGATGGGTTCTTCAGCCCGGGGCCAGAGATCCTTGCGCCCGTTCTGCTCCAGGCACTTGCGGATGATGTCGGCTTGCCATTGATTCAGCTGTTTCACGACCCAGATTCGGTCGTAGTAGGAGTCACTGCCAGGGATCGGTGTGACCGCGCTGAGGACTCGGGAGTCAACACGTCCCTCGACGTTCTCATCGTGCTGTCCCGCGCAGCCGGCGAGAAGACACATCACGGCCGTCGCTGCGGCGAGTCCGACGACTCGCCGCAGCGACGTACCGCGTATCCGCAGACGTTCACTCAATGCAACACCTTCACAATCGCCCCATTGTTCGCCCGCACCTGATAGATCGTTCCAGGGCGAACGTTGCTGATGAGAATTTTCGTTCCCACCTTCCCGTTTCGCAACTCCAAACGAGCATCAGCGTTCCGCCAGCTGTTGCCCACCTTGTACTGCCCCCAGTAGACAGTGCTCCGGACCCGCTTGGCACGCACCTCCACGAGGTTGACATCCTTGCACTTGGTATTGGGTTTCACTCGCTGTTGCTTCAAATCGGTCGAGAATGTGTGACACTTTCCTGGCGCAGCTGTTGCCGGTGACGCGATCATTCCGACGCCCCCGAAAACCGCTATCGCTACCGCACAGGCAGCTGCACGAACCTTGACTCCGAACACCCATGTCCTCCTTATCGTACCCCGGCCATCCAGGGATCATCTGGTCTCCCTAGTTTTTCACGCTACGAACTTGTGAACATCCGACGAACGACGTATATGCCGCCTCCGCAGCTGTGCCAGGTTTCAACTGACTATGTTCAGCAAGTGCGATAGCAGGCGCTCCAATCCAAGAGGGCTGACGCTACGATGCAGTCATGGTGGTTTCTGGGGATGCCTCGAGGGAGCGGGCGGACCGCCGAACGATTCGCTTCGTTGCCGGGCCGCGCCTCATCGACCCTCCGATTCGACTCGCAAGTGTCATCGCACTGGCCATTCTCGTCCTCGACTTCCCTGTCACAGCATTCTCAACGGGCTCCGTCCTGCAGCTGCTGTCGGTCAGCGGTGTGCTCATTGCGTTCTTCCGACCGACTCTCGGTCTGACCGTCGCCGTTGCGGCCGCGGCTGTGGAGCTGCTGATCCGAGCTGACTCGGGAACACTCGTCGCGTGTGCCGTCGCGGTCGCCATTTCGCTCTCGCACTTCCATTGGAAGGCGGTCTGCACCGGTCTCTCTGCCATCGCTCTCATCAGCGCGGCGCATGTCCTCACACACAACATTCCTGCCGATGCGCTCGTGGCTGCGGAGCTTCGTTTCCTCGTCCTGGCACTTGTCTTAGGAGCCGGGGCCGGCGCAGCTCAAGCGGCGGTGAAATCGGCCATCAGCCGGGCGCGACAATCCGAGAAGCAGGCTGCAGCCGAGCGACTGGCTCTTGCAAGCGACGTCCATGACCTCGTGACCTTTCATGTCAGCCGAGAGGCGACGATCATCACCCGACTGATCGGCAGTGTCGGCGACAAGAGCGTCCGTGACGAACTCGCGATCCTGCGCCTCGTGAATCAGGATGCCCAGCGGGCACTCCGCCAGGTCGTCGCGAACACCCGCATCCGTTCACACATCCACCGATCGAGCGCTCCACTCCATGCGGCGCAGCTCGAAGCCGACCTGGCCGCTGCCTTCGAAGGATCCGACGTTGAGGCCCGCATATCCATTCAGCTGCCCGACGGTGTCGTCTCGCCTCGGACGCTTCATCATCTCGAGTGCATCCTCACCGAAGTCGCCGCCAACATCATCCGCCACAGTTCCACTGATTCCGGCACGCACGCTCAGATCACCGTCGTGCCGCTGCGCGACGGTCAGATCACGCTCGACGCACGTAACCCCTGCCGCCACGACGCTGAGACCGCGTCCCCCCACTCGCTGAATTCTCGGATCCGGCGACTCGGCGGAACCTGCGAAGCCAGCAGTGATGGCGAGACCTTCACATTCACAGCAGTCATTCCGTTCACCGTCTCTTCGGTCGGTGACGCAGGCGAGCCCTCCTCTGCACCGGCCCGTGATGCTGCGGACCGCGCCGTGGAGACTCCACACGGATCGCACGAATCGGACGGAGAGCCACACGAACTAGACGGAGAGGTCCATCAGTGATGGCACACCGAGAAGCTACAGACCCCGCAACGCCTCCACCCGATTCCGCCACGACAGTCATAGTCGTCGACGACGATGCATGGGCTGTGCGCGGAATCTCTGCGGCACTGACCGATGACGGCTTCTCCGTCGTCGGCAGCGCGTACAGCGGTCAGGAAGCAGTGGAACTCGCAGCGAAGCTGCAGCCAGACGTCGTCCTGCTCGACATCAACATGCCGCCCGGGATGAACGGAATCGACGCAACTGCGCAGATCCGCACACTCTCACCTGCGTCGACGATCGTCATCCTGACGACGTCAGCACCGGGCCCCGGAATCGCCCGAGCGCTCGAAGCTGGAGCGGCCGGCATCCTCACGAAGTCCGAACCGCCAATGGTTCTCACCCGAGCCCTGCGAATGCTGCTCGCTGATGACGACCCGCGCATCCTCAAGCGCCTCGCCGAGACCATCATCATCAGCGGTGACATGATCTCAACGGATGGCGCCCTGTCCCCGAGCCTGACGAAGACTGAGCATCGCGTGCTCCGGCTTCTGTCACAGGGCCTGAACTATGAGGCGATCGCCGCGGAGCTGACGGTCTCACCGGCAACCGTGCGCACGCACGCCCAGCACCTCCGAGAGAAGCTCCATGCCCAGAGCATCTCGCAGATCGTCTATCGCGGCGTGCAGCTGAAATTCATCAGCATCGACTGAGGCCGGTGCCACACCAGGCTTAAGTCCTGGGCTCTGCAGGGTGCTGGCTCCGCGCGACAGCGCGAGACTGGCGGCAGCGCACGGATGTGCAGACGGACCGGCGGCCCTGAGCGGATTCTGCTCAGGGCCGCCGGTCACTGGGGCGCACGCGGGGGAGGTCAGCCCCACCTGGCGGAGACGGTCAGTTCCGCCCGACGGTCAGAGGGCGAGTTCGCGCTTGACGACCTCTGCCAGCCGTTCGGCCTGACGCTGCGCGAAGTCATGCGTCTCAGCTTCGACCATGACGCGAATGACCGGCTCAGTGCCAGACGCCCGCAGCAGCACGCGGCCGGTCTTGCCGAGCTCAGCCTCGACGGCGTCCACCTCGGATGCGATGACCGGGTCGCCGGCGCGGGTCTTGTCGACGCCCTTGACGTTGATGAGGACCTGCGGCAGCCGCGGGATCTCAGCAGCCAGGTCGGCCAGCGAGCGCTTGGTCTTCGCCATGCGGGCCAGCAGGTGCAGGGCGGTCTGCACACCGTCGCCGGTGGTGCCGTAGTCGAGCATGAGCACGTGGCCGGACTGCTCACCGCCGAGGACGTAGCCGTCGGCGAGCATGCGCTCGAGGACGTAGCGGTCGCCGACTTTCGTCTGCACGGTCTTGATGCCGGCCTGCTCCATCGCCAGGTGCAGGCCGAGGTTCGACATCACGGTGGTGACAAGCGTGTCGTTGGCCAGCTGTCCGGCGTCCTTGAGGCTCAGCGCCAGGATGCCCATGATCTGGTCGCCGTCGACCTCGCGGCCGAGGGCGTCGACGGCCAGGCATCGGTCGGCGTCGCCGTCGAAGGCGACACCTGCATCAGCGGAGTGCTCCTTGACCGCGGCGATGAGCGAATCGATGTGGGTCGAGCCGACACCGTCGTTGATGTTGTAGCCGTCCGGGTCGGCGGCGGTGACGATGACGCGAGCGCCGGCCTGGCGAAGAGCAGCTGGGCCGACGACCGAGGCGGCGCCGTGGGCGCAGTCGACGACGACGGTGAGGCCGGCCAGCGGTGCACCGATGATCTCCAGTGCACCGGTGACCGGTGCGACCGGGACGTCCGGTGCGGAGCCGGCAGGCCGCTGCCCCTTGTACACGCCCATGACGAGGGATTCGACGTATTCGTCGGCAGCGGAGGGGAAGTTGCGGATGCGGCCGACGGCGTCACCGGTCGGGCGGTCCCAGTCGGTGCCGATGAGCGTTTCGATCTCGTCTTCGAGGGCGTCGGGCAGCTTCGTGCCGCCGCGGGCGAAGAACTTGATGCCGTTGTCGGGCATCGGGTTGTGGGAGGCCGAGAGCACGACGCCGAAGTCGGCGCCGGTATTCTTCACGACGTGGGCGACGCCGGGGGTCGGCAGTTCGCCGACGAGCAGCACGTCGACGCCAGCGGCGGCGATGCCGGAGGCCACGGCGTGGGTGAGGAACTCGCCGGAGGCGCGGGTGTCGCGGCCGATGACGGCGAAGGGTCGCTGGCCGTTGGCGGCCACGCCGGCACCCGAGGGTCCGGCGACGGCGGCATGCTGGCCGTTGCTGCCGCGGCGGGCGAGCACGCGGGCACCGGCTTCTGCAACCTGCAGGGCGAGGGTGGCGGTGATGTCGGCGTTGGCGAGTCCGCGCACGCCGTCAGTGCCGAAGAGTCGTGACATGGTCGTCCTTGAGGGTGGGGTGACAGGTCAGAGGGCCTGGCGGGCCCGGGGCCGAATACGCTCAGACCCCCGCACCGCACATGAGGAGCGGTTGCGGGGGTCTGAGATCTCAGCAGCATGCCGGCACAGCGGCGAAGCGCATCAGCGCTTCGAGAACTGCGGTGCCTTGCGGGCCTTCTTGAGTCCGGCCTTCTTGCGCTCCGGGACGCGGGCGTCACGGGTGAGGTAGCCGGCCTTCTTCAGTTCGCCGCGGTTGTTCTCGCGGTCGATCTGGTTGAGCGAACGGGCCACACCCAGACGCACGGCACCGGCCTGGCCGGACGGACCGCCACCGGAGATCCGCACGACGACATCGAAGCGGCCTTCGAGGTCGAGCAGGCGGAACGGCTCGTTGACGAGCTGCTGGTGCAGCTTGTTCGGGAAGTAGGTCTCCAGGTCGCGGCCGTTGATCGTCCACTGGCCGGAGCCGGGGATCAGGCGGACGCGGGCGATGGCCTGCTTGCGGCGGCCGACGCCAGACCCCGGGGCGGTCAGCGACTGTCCGCGGCCACCGGCCACAGCCTCGCCCAGACCAGCCGAAGCCGGAGTCTCAGTTGAGTATTCGGTCAGTTCGACGTCTTCGACGTCAATGTTGGTGGTATCAGCCACGGTTCTCCTCTTAAAGTCTCTGCTGCCTGGTGCTTACTGCGCAACCTGGCTGATCTCAAACTGCTGCGGGTTCTGCGAGGCGTGCGGATGCTCGCCGCCTGCGTAGACCTTCAGCTTCTTGATCTGAGCGCGACCGAGGCGGTTCTTCGGCAGCATGCCGGCAACAGCCTTCTCGACGGCGCGCTGCGGATCCTTGGCCAGCAGCTCGGAGTAGCTGGTGCTCTTGAGGCCGCCCGGGTAGCCCGAGTGGCGGTAAGCACGCTTCTGCTCCAGCTTGGCGCCGGTGAGCGCGACCTTGTCGGCGTTGATGATGATCACGAAATCACCCGAGTCGACATTCGGTGCAAAGGTCACCTTGTGCTTGCCGCGCAGCAGGCGGGCAGCCTGCGAGGCAAGACGGCCGAGAACGACATCAGTGGCGTCGATGACGTGCCACTGGCGCTGAACATCGCCGGGCTTGGGGGTGTACGTACGCAAAAGTAGCCTTCTTCTTCGTCTATTGAGTGAACAGCTCGATGGCCGCCGCTTCCACAGGTCGTGATCCAGGAAACGGCGTCCGGCTTGTCTGGCGCGCATACGTTCCCACACAGCTGACCCTCATCCCAGTGCCTGCAACGCGAATGAGGCTTCATGAGGAGCGTGTATAGACGTATACAACAACAGGCTAATCTACCGGAATCGCCGCCCCGGGCGCAAACCGGGCCCGTCTCGGGCGCAAACCAGACCCGCGCCGGCTGGCAGCAGGCCTCTCAGCAGGCGCCATGCTCCAGCCGATAAGCTGAGCGGGTGCCAGCTTCCTCAACTCCCACCCGCGCGCGAGGTGCCGCTCCGGCGAGCATCCTCACGCGCCTTCTCGTATGCCTGGGTGTCATCGCAGCCCTCGTGCTTCCCACCGCGGCACCTGCTGCCGCCGGCGAGCCGGCCAACGCCTCGGGAGCGGAGCACCCGGTCGTCTTCATCGGTGCCTCGGGCCTGTCGATGTCCGACATCAGCCCGGAGAAGACCCCGCACCTGTGGACGTTCGCCGAGCGCGCCGACATGGCCAATGTCACCGTCCGCTCCATGGTCTCGGTCACCTGCCCGGCGGCCGGCTGGCTGGCCGTCGGCTCTGGGGCGCGCATGCACGCGGTCAACATCTCCCCCTACGTCACCGGTGAACAGGCGGCTGCGGAGGCCGACGGCACCCTGAGCGAGGAGGATGAGGAGCGGGCAGCGGAGGAGCGCCGCTCGGCGTGCCCGGACCTGCGCACCCCAGAGGGCACCGGTGCGGACCTCACGGTGGAGAACTTCGACCGGATCGTGGCAGCCAATGCGCAGAACTCCTACAGCTCAGGGATCGGCCAACTGGCTGACACCGCCCGGGAGTCCGGGGTGTGCGTCGAGGCGATCGGCCCGGGGGCTGCGTGGGCGGCAGCCGATGAGTCCGGCCGCATCGACACGTGGGAGCCGGCCGGCACGAAGCCGGGCAGCTCGGCGCGCGCCCAGCAGGCCGACACTGCCGGGACCGGACTGTGCCCGCTGACCCTCATCGATGCCGGCACGATCGGCTCGGAGCGCTGGACGGCCGACGCCCCGGCCGGGGAGCACGATGAGCAGCTCGCCGCGATCGACGAGCACATCGGCGAGTACCTCGCAGGCCTCGACCTGACGACGACGACCGTGCACATCGCCGGGGTCGGCGACCTCGGCAACCCCTCCCGGCTGCGCGCCCTGCTGCGCTCCACCCCACAGGTCGCCACCGGTGATGCGTCCCCGGGGATCCTGGAGAGCTCCTCGACGCGCAAGCCGGTGCTGCAGCTGACCGACCTCACCGGGCTGCTGCTCGCCGCCGCTCCGGGCATCGACAGCGAGCTGGCCCCGAATCCTGCCCAGCTCACCCGCATCGACGCCGGTGCACCGGCAGCCGAGCGCATCGACGCGCTTGTCGGGGATGCGACCGCGGCAGCGACTGTGCATCGCAGCGCCCAGACCTTCTCGATCGTGGTGACCACCGCCTTCTACGTCCTCACCGTCGCCGTGGGCCTGCTGCTCCTGGTTCCGCTGCAGCGCTGGTGGGCCCGCCGGGCCGGAATCGCCCAGCCGGTGCTCGCCGAGCGGATCCGCACCGGCCTCGGCTGGGCCGGTCTCATCCTCGGCACCGTGCCGATGGGCTCGTTCATCGCAGCCCTCCTGCCGTGGGAGCGGATGCCCGACCCGGTCCTCGGCCTCGGCCTGGCGATCGCGGCCGGTTCCGCGCTGCTGCTGGCCACCGGCTTCGCAGGTCCCTGGCGGCGCACCTTCGCCGGACGCGTCGCCGCGATCTGCACGGTCACCGCGGTGCTGCTCGGCGTCGACGTCGCGCTGTTCGGCTCGCAGCTGCAGTACAACTCGCTCATGGGCTACAACGCGATCGTCGCCGGCCGGTTCTACGGCCTCGGCAACCAGGGCGCGGCCCTGTTCATCGTCGCCCTGTTCCTCGCTCTGGCCTTCGGTGCCCGGGCACTGGCGGCACGCACTGACCGGCGCGGGCCGCTGATCCTGTTCCTCGCAGGTCTCGGCGCGATCGCCGTCGGCACGCTCGGCAACCCGGTGTGGGGTGCGAAGTTCGGCGGCACCGTCGCCACCCTGTCCGGGCTCATGGTGCTCATCGCGCTCAGCCTCCGCGCCCGCCTGTCGCTGCTGCGGCTGGCCGGGATCGGGGCTGTCTCGCTCGGCGCGATCCTCGGTGTCGCCGCCCTCGACTACCTGCGCGCACCGGCAGCCCGCTCGCACTTCGGCAACTTCTTCGCCCAGCTGCTCAGCGGTGAGGCCTTCGAGGTCATCTCCCGCAAGCTGAGCGCGAACCTCAACATCATCGTCGTCAACCCCGGCATGGCGATCATCGTGCCGCTGGCCGCCGTCGTCATCCTTATCTTCCTCGCCTACCTGCGCCGGTTCGCCGCCACCGCGCCGCTGACCCGCCGCTTCGACGGCGTACTGCCTGAGGCCTTGGAGGATCGCTGCGTCCACGCCGGGTTCCTCGCCGTGTGCACCGGCCTGCTCGTCGGCCTCGTCATCACCGACTCCGGGGTCGCCGTACCCGGCACCGGGGCGATGATGTTCGTCCCATTCCTCCTCGCCCTCAGCGCCGATGTCCCCGCCGGCCGCACGCCCTCAACGGCGGCGACCATGCCCGAGGCGGATTCTGGACGGCAGGAGTCGGCTGGGGCCAGCGTGGCTGGGGAGGGTCGATGATCCGTCTGCGCCCAGCCCTTCTGGCGGTGCTCACCGCCGTGCTCATCGCAGCCCTCGGACTCGCCGGCCCGCTTGCGGCCTCCGCGCAGACCCAGGGCACCGGAGCGCCGGGTGCACAGGTGCCGGGCGCCCAGGCACCGGGTGCTCTGGCGCAGCCGGCCCCGGCTGCCGGTCAGTCGCAGTCCCAGCCGGTCATCTTCGTCGGTGTCTCCGGCCTCGAGCACGAGGACCTCGATCGATGGCGGACCCCGCACCTGTGGTCACTGGTGAAGAACGGATCGATCGGCACGATGACCCCGCGGTCGGTGCGCTCGACGAGCTGCCCGGCCGACGGCTGGCTGGCCGTGAGCTCCGGGCGGCGTGCTGCCGATGAGTCTGCCGCCCAGTGCCGGGCGCTGCAGCCGCCGCTGTCAGGCTGGACGGCAGACTGGGACGTCTACCAGGAGAAGGTCGCCCACGACCGCTATGACGCTGACCTCGGTGCGCTGGCCGCAGCCGTCCCCGATCTCCATGCGATCGGCCCGGGAGCAGCGATCGCCGCAGCTGAATCCGATGGCCGGGTGCGCTCCTACGAGAGCCTCGACGCCGACCTCGGCGAACAGGTGCGCACAGCAGCCGAGCACCATCCGCTCGTGCTCATCGACCTGGGCAATGTGCGCACCCCCGGCTACTCGATCACCGAACTCGACGACCACCTCGGCGACATCCTCGCAGCCTACGACGAACACGCCGCAGGCGGTGCAGACAGCGCGCAGCCGCTGCTCATGGTCGCCTCGATCGCCGACGGCTGGACTGAGTCCTCCAGCATGCAGTTCGCTGCGATCCAGCGGCCCGGTGAGCAGGCGGGCATCCTCACCTCCCCGTCGACCAAGCAGCCGGGTCTCATCCAGACGACGGACATCATGCCGACCCTCGTGCGCGCGACCGGCGCGCAGACGGATGCGAACCTCGCCGGCGCCCCGATCACCACCGCCTCGGCGCCGGCCAGTGCTGGGGATCGCTACCAGCTCATGCTCGACCGGCAGGTCGCGGTCGCCACACAGGCGGCGATGTCGGTGTGGTTCTATCCCGTCTTCGCCGGGCTCATGGCCGCACTGCTCGCGGTTGCCGCGCTCGTCGGCCGGCGCGCCTGGTCCCGGGTCATCAATCCGCTGCGCGTCGGCGGGCTGTTCTTCGCCGCGATCCCGGTCTCAACCTACCTCGTCAACGCCATCCCGTGGGAGCGTTCGACGAGCCCGGATGTTGCGATGCTCGCAGCCTTGGCCGGGTGGGCGCTGGCGCTGACGCTGGCCGGACTGCTCGGGCCGTGGAAGCGCTTCACGCTCGGACCGCTCACCTTCGTCGCCGTCGCCACCGTGCTCATCCTCGCCGGTGATGTCATCACCGGTTCGCACCTGCAGATGTCGACGCTGCTCGGGGAGCCGCTGCTCATCGCCTCCCGGTTCTACGGCATCGGCAATTCGGCTCTCGCGCTGTTCCTCACAGCGCTCGTCTTCGCGCTCGTCACCGCCTGTTCGCTCATCACCGGCCGGTGGATGCGCATGAGCGTCGTCCTCGTGACGATGGTGCTCGCCTGCCTGCTGCTGGCCACCCCCGGACTCGGCACGAAGTTCGGCTCCGTGCCGGCGCTCGTCGTCGGCCTGGGCGTGCTGGCGCTGGCGGCTGCCGAGATCCGGGCCTCGATCAAGCGGCTGGCGCTCATCGTCGGCACGACGGCCGGCATCATGATCGCCGTTCTCGTCATCGACTGGCTGCGCCCGGCCGATGACCGCACCCATTTCGGCCGGTTCTTCGCCTCGATCATCAGCGGTGAGGCCGGCGCGGTGCTCATGCGCAAGATCGGCATGAACATCGACATCCTCACCCAATCGTGGATGACGCTGCTGCTGCCGCTCATCATCGCTGCGGTGTTCTGGGCGGCGATCGCTCCGGGCCGGTTCCGCATCCCGGCGCTGCCCCGGCTCTACGCCCGGTTCCCGCATCTGCGCATGGGCATGATCTCCTTGGCGGTGCTGCTCGGCGTCGGTACCGTCGTCAACGACTCCGGCATCATCGTCCCGGCTGTTGGGCTGCTGTTCCTCATTCCGGCACTCGCCCATCTCGTCGGACGGCAGGCAGCCGAATGCCAGCTCGCAGACCGCGCCTCGCACCCGGTGGCCGCAGCACCGGAGACGCCGCGGCGGTGACGCCGGCCCAGCAGGCTGCGGCGGTGACGCCGGCCCAGCAGGCTGCGGCGGTGACGCCGGCGCAGCAGGCTGCGGCCCGTCACGCTGGTTCCACCAGACGCGGCCAGGCGCTCACGCCGCTGCCTCTCCGCTCCCCTGGACTGCTGACGCGATCGGCCCGCCTGCCGGTTCCCGGGGATTCCGGGTTCCGGCAGGCGGGCCGATGCTGGTGGCCGCAGCCGATCAGCGGTTCAGCTGACCGGTCTCACCTTCTGCTCAGAGCTGTGAGCGGCGGCGCACGGCGTAGACCGAGGCTGCACCTGCACCGATGAGTGCCAGTGCGACACCGAGGGCGGTGGCGAGTTCGGCACCGGTGCGCGGCAGCCGGCCCTTGTCGTCCTTGCCCTTGCCGTCCTTGTCCTTGTCCTTGCCGTTGTCGTCCTTGTCCTTGCCGTCATCGGACGGGTCGTCGGAGGGCTCATCACTCGGATCGTCAGACGGGTCATCGCTGGGGCCGTCAGACGGGTCATCGGACGGGTCATCCGAGGGGTCCTCTTCGGGCACCGTGACAGCTGCCTCGACCTCATGGATGAGCGGCATCGGGTTGTCATCCCAGAACGCGTGCTTCGGATCAGCTGTCAGGTTTACGGTGAACGGGTACTCACCGGGCTTGGTGCCCTCCGGTGCCGTGATGGTGAAGGGGTACTCCGAGTCCCCGGCGGGAATCTCGTCGATCCGTGCACCGGCTGCCTGCTGTGCGCCTTCCTCCGCACCCGCAGCGCCCTCGGCGGCGTGCTCACCGTAGTCGACGGTGAAGCCCTCAGGCAGATCCTTGACCTCGAAGACGACCGGACCGGTGACCTTCTCCTTGGCCTTGAGAGCGACCGCGAAGTTCATCGGCTCGTCCTCGCTGCCCTTGAGCGTCGCTTCGACGGTGCCGTTGCTGATGACGTCGAGCGCGGCGTCAGCCTGACGCTCCTTCTTGTCCGGGCTGACCGGCGTGTTCTCCTCGAAGTACTTCTGCCAGATCTCGAAATCGGTCATGCCCGACTGCTCGAAGGTTCCCTTGGCGAAGGACTCGAAGTTGTCACCACCGGCTGCCAGGAACGACAGCGTCGCGACCTTGTACTCCTTGCTCTCGTCAATCTGCTCGCCGTTGACGGTCACCGACTCGACGCGCTTGCCGGCTTCAGCCTCGGAGTTGTAGACGACGTTGAGCTCCTTGGAGATGCCCAGGTGCAGGAACGGGCGCGAGGCGCCCTCAGGCTGCCACTGCTCCTCGAACAGCGCGATGACATCGGCGCCCTTGAGCGTGACGACACCGTGGTCATTGGCGAAGGGCAGCACGCCGTTGAGCTCGGCGACGGTGACTTCGCACTTCTCTTCGGTGTTGTAGATGTCATCGCACTTGAGGTCGGTGCGCAGACCGCCGGGGTTGGTGATGCCGAAGTCGGCTTCCCCGAGCTGGGTGTAGGACGCGCCCTCCTTGAGGGCATCGGCGACGAGGTTGCCCAGCGTCGATTCAGCTCCGCGGTCCTCCTTGCCGTCCTTCTCAGCCCGGGTGATGTCCTCGGTGATCTTCCCGACGACCTCCGAGCCCTTTTCCTTGGCGACCTCTTCGGCATCGGCGATGACCTTCTTGGCCTTCGTCACCCGCTCGGAGTCGTAGTCCACGCCCTTGGTCGGCAGCACCTCGTTGGTGTCCACGCTCCAGCTGCCGTCGCCTTCGGAGGTGAGGATGAGCTTCGAGACGGCCTTGGCGTAGTGATCCGCCTGGATGACCGGACGGGTGCGGTCGGTGCCGGGCACCGGCGCTTCGAGGGTCATCGGCTTGTGCGAGTGGCCGAAGTACAGCGCGTCGATCGAGGCGTCGGCCTTGTCGACGAGGGTGGCAAACTCCTTGTTCGACGCACGCGCGCTGTCGATCGTATCGGTCTCCTCGGGGCCGAGGTGGGCCTGCACGATCGTGAGATCCGGCTTCTGCCCCTCAGGAAGCGCTTCGAGACGCTCGGCTTCGGTGTTGACGGCTTCGGTGGCGTCACCGAAATCGAGGTCTGCGATGCCGTCGGGTGCGACGAGGCTGGCGGTGTCCTGAGTGACGACACCGATGACGGCGATCTTCACGCCGTCGACCTCGTACTGGTGGCTGGCCGGCAGCTCCTCGAAGTGCTCCTTGGTGCCGTCCTTGTAGACGTTCGCGCCGAGGGTCGGGAAGTCGCTGCGCGGCACAACCCGGTTGCGCAGGTCGTCGAGCCCGCGGTCGAACTCGTGGTTGCCGACGGCTGAGGCGTCGAGGTCCAGCGCGTTGAGGTAGTCGATCGTCGGAGCGTCGTCCTGGGCAGAGGAGGTGTAGATCGATGCGCCGATGTTGTCGCCGGCTGACAGCAGCGTCGTAGCTGCCTCACCGCCGTCGAAGGCAGCGCGCTCACGCTCGATGACCGAAGCGGTGCCGATTCCATCACCGTTGAGGCGACCGTGGAAATCGGCGATGCCCAGGATCTGGATCTTCTTGCCTTCCTCGACATCAGCCATGGCCGGGAGGGCGCCGAGCGGCACCACCAGACCGGCAGCGGCAGTTGCGCCGATGAGCAAGCGGGGCAGGGATGAAGCCATTATCGTCCTTCGTCAGGTACCTGATTCGTCTCCGCGCCGGGCCCGCTCAGGGCCGGAGGCGCACTGTCCCAGCCTGCCGTCTGCCGATTGCGTGCCGGCGAACTGAAGCTGAACGCGCTGTGAAACACCCAGGTTCTACACATGGTCCAGGAATCACTCTTTCATAGACCTGGGCCGGCTGTAACCCCTCTCACACAGATGCGCCGGGTGATGAGTCGGCACCCGGATCGGAGTCGCGGCGGGCGCGGGTGCGCTCAGCGCGGGCCCGCCACTCCCGAGGCGGCGGGTACTCGACGTGCTCCATCACCAAGCCGTGGGCGGGGGTGACGAACATCGGGCCGAGGTCAGTGCTTCCCGCCTCGGCGCGGGCGATGAGCTCGGCCGGCCGGGTGGCCGGCCAGGCGCCGGCGCCGACCTTCATAAGCCCGCCGACGAGCGCTCGGACCATGTGGTGGCAGAAGGCGTCAGCGCGCAGGTCGATGACGATGATGCCCTCAGCATCGCGGGTGACGTTGCACTCCAGCAGCGTGCGGATCGTCGTCGACTCCGGGCGCGGTTTGCAGAAGGGCAGAAAGTCATGCAGCCCGAGGATCTCCTGCGCGGCAGCATGCATGCGCTCGGCATCGAGGCGCTCCTTCGACACGGTTGTGTGCGGCGCCGTGAGCGGGTCGAGGAAGGCAGCCGGGTCGGCGATCCGGTAGGTGTAGCGGCGGGAGACGGCGGCGAACCGGGCGTCGAAGGCAGCATCCACCTCGGCGGCGGCGTGGATGGCGATGTCATCGGCACCCAGATGGCGCAGCGCCCCGCGCAGCCGAGCGGCCAGCGCCTCACCAGCGCTGCGCGCGGAGCGGCCGATGAGCTTCGCGGCGATCGCCGGGGTGATGTCGAGGTGGACGACCTGCCGGCGGGCGTGCACCCCGGCATCGGTGCGGCCGGCGACGACCGTGCGGATGGGGGTGCCGCAGATCGTCTCCAGGGCCTGTTCGAGCAGCCCCTGCACGGTGCGGGCGTCCGGCTGCCGGGCCCAGCCGTGGAAGTCGGTGCCCCGGTAGCCGAGGTCGAGGCGGATGCGCTGCTGCGCCTCGGGAACCGGCTCAGCCGCCTCGGCCGCTGACCCGGCAGCCGGCTCCGCCACCCCCGTCACCGGCCCGCGCTCAGCCGCCTCGGTCACCGGCCCTCGCTCAGCGGGCCGGGACGGTAGCCGGTGTCGATGCCCGGGACCACATCGAAGGAGTCGGTGTCGGGATCGAAGTCGAGCTCGCTGTAGGGCAGCGGCTTGCAGTCGGGGAAGCGGCGCGGCATGAGCACCGGCAGCGGCCCGCGGCGACGCCGCTTGTAGCGGGCGGTGTTGGCGTTGAAGTAGCGGGAGGTCGCGGCGATGCGCGATTCGACCACGCACATCTGGATGAACAGCGCCCGGGCGATGTACTCGGCATCCGAGGCCGATTCGGCCGGCGAGAGCTGCTGCTCGCCGAACACCTGATGCAGCTGCATGAGCGCCACGGTGAGCTGCTCTTCGGCCGCGCCCACCGCCTCGGGCTCGGTTGCCTTCCGGGCGGCGGCGAAGGCGTCGCCCACGGCCTCGATCTGCGGCTTCATCTCCGGATGCTCCGCGACCAGCAGGGCGCAGGATTCGAGGAAGGACGGGATGAGGGTGTGGCGTTCGGCGATCGCGGCGGTGAGCTGGCGGCGGCTCTCCTGGCACAGATCGCGGGCGAGGCTGAGCTGATTGAAGCGGATGACGGCGATGACGGCAGCGGCGCAGACGAGCACGCCCAGCGGCGCGATCACCCACCACAGCAGCGTCGGCATCATGCTCCTCTCTTCAGGCCGCGACGAACGTACCGGCGCATCCTTCCCGCCGGGCCTCTGAGCGCGCCGGCAGATACGGCGCCGCCAACAGTTTACCCCCTGTTCGCCTTGTCGAACGGGCTTCGCCGGGTGTTGCCCGACATGTCACGTCGTGGCCGCACTTCTGTCACGCGCCCCCGGTGAACTGAAGAGTATGCGCGTCGCAATCCTGGCTGAATCATTTCTCCCGCACATGAATGGGGTGACGCACTCGCTGCTGCGCGTGCTCGATCACCTCGCCGACCGCGGTGATGATGTCCTCGTCATCGCCCCCGGCAGCAAACGAGACAAGCCCGATGAGGTGGCCGGCGCTCCGATCGTGCGCGTGCCGTCCTTCGCCCTCCCGAAGTACCGCCGCGTGCGCGTGGCCCCCGGCGGTGTCGCCCGCATCCGGCGGCTGCTGGCGGAGTTCGAACCCGATGTCGTGCATCTGGCCTCGCCGTTCGTGCTCGGCTGGCGCGGGGTGCTCGCCTGCCAGGATCTGGGGCTGCCCTCGGTGGCGGTCTATCAGACGGAGGTGCCGGCCTATGCCGCGCGCTACGGCATGCACGGGCTGGAGCAGATGCTGTGGAACCATGTGCGCAACATCCACCAGCACGCTTCGCTCACCCTCGTGCCCTCCAGCTATGCCGCCCGGCAGCTGACCTCCTGCGGTGTCGGCACGGTGCGCACCTGGGCGCGCGGTGTCGATGCCACCCGCTTCGACCCGACCCGCCGCAGCGACGCCTGGCGCCGTTCGGTCGCGCCCAATGGCGAGAAGATCATCGGCTTCGTCGGCCGCCTCGCCCCGGAGAAGCAGGTCGACGACCTCGCGATGATCGCCGACGACCCCTCCCTCAAGCTCGTCATCGTCGGCGAGGGCCCGCAGAAGAAGCGCCTGCAGCAGGTGCTGCCCAAGGCCCACTTCACCGGCTTCCTCGGCGGCGATGCTCTCGCCCAGGCGGTCGCGAGCTTCGATGTCATGGTCGCCCCCGGTGAGCTGGAGACCTTCTGCCAGACGATCCAGGAGGCGATGGCCTCGGCCGTGCCGGTCGTCGCCCCGGCTCGCGGTGGCCCGCTCGACCTCGTCGACTCCTCCCGCACCGGCTGGCTCTACGAGCCCGGCGATCTGGCTGCGCTGCGCGGCCACGTCAGGGATCTCGCCGGCGATGAGGCCAAGCGGCGGGCCTTCGGGCAGACGGCCCGCGAGACCGTGCTCGGCCGGTCGTGGAAGTCGGTGTGCTCCCAGCTCATCGGCCATTACGCAGCCGCGATCGAGAAGCCGGCCCCGCAGGTCATCGGCCGCTCCGGTGTGGGCGTGCCGCGCTGGGCGCAGGACCGCGTGAGCTGATCGCCCGCCTGCTCAGGCAGGCTCCGCTCCCGAGGTGTGGGTGCTGCGCCCGACGTGGGAGTACCGTTCCCGAGGTGTGGGTGCCGTTCCCGAGGCGGGAGCGCTGTGCCCGAGGTGTGGGTTCAGTCGCCGAGTCCGCGGGCATCGAGCGCCCGGCCGGTGTCGTGCGCGAACTTCACGGCGCCGAGCACTGCGGTCACTGAGCGCGCCCGGATGCTGCGCTCCAGTCCGCGGGCGCGCGCCGCATCGGCACCCTGGCCGATGAGCTGGGCCATGAAGGGGATCGACCGCACGGTCAGCGCGGCGGTGAGGGCGACGCGCTCGGCATCGATGCCGATCAAGCGCACCGGGCGCACGAGCACGGCGAAGGCCTCCAGCAGCTGACCGATGGTCGAAGTGAGCATCAGCAGCCCGGCCGCCTGCACGCAGACGATGAGCTTGGTGATCATGACGACCGCGGCGGCCGTGCCGGTGAAGATGAGGTGGACGGCGATGATGAGGGCGACGATGAGCCAGATCGCTCCCAGCGGCGAGAGCACCTGGCGCAGCCGCAGCCGCGAGCTCAGCCCGCAGACGACGAGCACCGTGAAGACCCCAGCGTCGAAGAGCGGGCTGCGCAGCACCAACACGACGATGCTCATCGCCGCGACCACCCCGAGTTTGAGCAGCACCGGCGTGCGGTGCAGCCAGCCATCGGCGGGCACATAGGTGCCGAAGAACCGCGTCTGCCGCTTCACGCCTGCCTCTCCCCTGCCGCGCCGCGCCGGCTGCTGTCGCCAGGCTGCGCGCTGCCACGCTGCGAGCCGCCAGGCTGCGAGCCGCCACCGGGGTGGTGGCGGGCGTAGGCCACGGCCTCGGCGATGCGCTGCCGGTAGGCGGCCACCGCCTCGGGCGGGGCGGAGTCTGCGACGATCCGGCCCTCGTCCAGGACGAGCGTGCGCTCAGCGTCGCCGGCGAAGTCGAGATCGTGGGTCGAGGCGATGATCTGCACGCCGCGGCGGGCGGCGAGGTCGTCGAGGGTGGCGCGCAGCAGCTCGCAGTTCGCCAGATCGAGCAGTGTGGTCGGCTCGTCGAGGATGAGGACACTCGGGGAGACGGCGAGCACGCTGGCTAGGGCGACGAGCTGGCGCTGGCCGGAGGACAGCTCGTAGATGGAGCGCTCCGCCAGGTCGGCGACGCCGAACTCCGCCAGTGACTCCAGCGCTGCCTGGCGGCGGGCGCGGCGGTCGCGGATGCGGCGTTTGAGGGAGAGCTCGACGTCCTCGACGGGGGTGGGCATGACGAGCTGGGCGGCCGGATCGGAGAACACGAAGCCCACCTGCCGACGCACGGCGGCGCCGTCGCGGACGGTGTCGAGCTCGCCGAGGCGCACGCGGCCGGTGCTCGGCGCAGTGAGCCCGTTGATGAGCTGCAGCAGCGTCGACTTGCACGAGCCGTTGGCGCCGATGATGCTGATGCGCTGCTGCGTGAGGCTGAGATTGAGTTCGCAGAGCAGCGTGCGGGTGCGCAGCCGGCTCGTCGCCGGATCCATGTCCTCGACGGAGACGGAGGCGCCTTCGAACACGATCGCCTGCCGCGGTTGGCCGTCGGCGCGGCCGGTGGGGTCGGTGCGGCCGGTGGGGTCGGGAGCGGGGCCCGGCACATGGCCGGGCCCCGATGCGCTCTGCGGGGTGAAGCTCACGCGTTCAGCGTCTCACAAGAATCGTGGGGAAGGCGCGGTGGATGAGCAGCGCCAGCGAAGCGGCGACGAGGTTCTTGACGACATCGCCGGGCCAGAACGGCAGATCGGCGAGGAAGGCAGCCGAGAGCGGGATGCCGGCGTTGACCGAGATGCCGAGGATGCCGAGCGGGTGGATGCTGAGGAAGCTGGCGAGCAGTCCGCCGCCGAAGAGCACCGCCCACAGCTTTCCGCCGGTCAGCCGCTTGACCGCCCAGCCGGCGACGACACCGGCGAGGAGGGCGAAGATCGGGAAGGCGATGAGGTATCCGGCAGTCGGGCCGGCGAGCACGCCGAGGCCGCCGGAGAAGCCGGCGAAGATCGGCAGGCCGATGAGTCCGAGCACCACGTACAGCAGCGCGGCGAGGAAGCCGCGCAGCGGGCCGAGCGTCAGGCCGGTCAGCCCGATGACGAGCGTCTGCAGGGTGATCGGCACGCCGAGGCTGCCGACCGGGATCGGCGGAGTCATCGCGAAGCCTGCGATGAGAGCGGCGAACACGGCGATGAGAGCGATGTCCGTCGAGGTGAACCGGCTGGCGGTGCGCCCGGTGGCCGGGGCCGGGTGTGCGCCGGCGGAGGCCGGCTGCTCGGTGGTGCTGGCAGAAGCAGAAGAGGTCATGAAAACTCCAGTCAGGTCGCAGTGCGGAGATGCACTTCGAACACCTTAACTGAACACCGTTCAATTGTGTGCATGGGGTACAGCTGAAGCAGCTGTCAGCTGGCGGCGCAGCACATGTGCCGGAGGCGCTTCACGGCCCTCCGGCGGCCGGGGCACACCCCGCCTCGGGCCGGGGCACACCCCGCCTCGGGCCGGTTCCCCGCGCCTCGGGCCGGTTCCCCGGCACCCCGGGTCACTCCCACTCGATGGTGCCCGGCGGCTTCGAGGTGACGTCGAGGACGACGCGGTTAACCTCTTCGACCTCATTGGTGATGCGGTTGGAGATCCTGGCGAGCAGGTCGTAGGGCAGGCGGGTCCAGTCAGCGGTCATCGCGTCCTCGCTGGAGACCGGGCGCAGCACGATCGGGTGGCCGTAGGTGCGGCCATCACCCTGCACGCCGACGGAGCGGACGTGAGCCAGCAGCACGACCGGGCACTGCCAGATCTCGGCATCGAGCCCTGCGGCGGTGAGTTCGGCGCGGACGATCGCATCGGCCCGGCGCAGGGTGTCGAGGCGGTCCTTCGTCACCTCGCCGATGATGCGGATGCCCAGGCCGGGGCCGGGGAACGGCTGCCGGGCGACGATCACCTCGGGCAGGCCGAGCTCCCGGCCGATGGCGCGCACCTCGTCTTTGAACAGGGCGCGCAGCGGTTCGACGAGCGTGAACTGCAGATCTTCGGGCAGGCCGCCGACATTGTGGTGGCTCTTGATGTTGGCGGTGCCGGATCCGCCGCCGGATTCGACGACGTCGGGGTACAGGGTGCCCTGGACGAGGAACTCGATCTCCTCACCCGAGCCGTCGGCGGCGTTCTCGCGGGCTTCGAGGACGAGGTCGGCGGCGGCGCTTTCGAAGGTGCGGATGAACTCGTGGCCGATGGCCTTGCGCTTGGCCTCCGGTTCGGTGATGCCGGCGAGCTGGCCGAGGAACTGCTCGGCGGCGTCGATGGTCACCAGGCGGATGCCGGTGGCGTCGACGTAGTCGTTCTCGACCTGGGTGCGCTCATCCTGGCGCAGCAGCCCGTGGTCGACGAACACACAGGTGAGCTGATCGCCGACGGCCTTGTGCACAAGCGCTGCGGCGACGGCGGAGTCGACGCCGCCGGACAGGCCGCAGATGACCTTCTTGTCCCTCACCTGCTCGCGAATGAGGGCGACCTGCTCGTCGATGACGCTGGCCGGCGACCAGTCGGAGGACAGACCGGCGACGTCGTAGAGGAAGCTGCGCAGCACCTGCTGACCGTATTCGGAGTGCATGACCTCCGGGTGCCACTGCACGCCGGCGAAGCGGCGCTCGTGGTCCTCGAATGCGGCGATCGGAGCACCGGCGGTCTCAGCGAGCACGGTGAAGCCGTCTGGAGCTTCGGTGACGGAGTCCCCGTGGCTCATCCACACGGTCTGGGTCTCCGGCTGGCCGGCGAGCAGCGTGCCGGATTCGGTGACGGTCAGCTCGGTGGAGCCGTATTCGCGGCGGTCGGTCTTGGCGACGGTGCCGCCGAGTGAGGTCGTCATGATCTGGAAGCCGTAGCAGATGCCGAAGATCGGCACCCCGAGGTCAAAGACATCGGTGTCGAGGGCCGGCACGCCCTCGCCGTAGACCGAGGACGGGCCACCGGAGAGCACGATCGCCACCGGCTTGCGCTCGGCGAACTCGGCGGCTGTCGCGGTGTGCGGGATGACCTCGGAGTACATGCCGGCTTCGCGGACGCGGCGGGCGATGAGCTGGGCGTACTGGGCGCCGAAGTCGACGACGAGAACGGGTGGCACCTGCGTTGCGGCGGGAGTCTGGGTCATGTGCTCAATCCTAGTGTGCTTGGCGGGTGCGAGGTCAGCCCTCGACGGGGGCGACGACGACGGCCTGATCGAGTTCGTGCTGGACACGGTGGTGGACGCGGCGCTCGAGGATGAAGGACATGACCGGCACGACACCGGCCAGGGCCATGAGCAGCAACTGGCTGAGCTTCCAGCGCATCGTCTGGTTCAGCCACAGACACGAGATGAGGTAGACGACGTAGCACCAGCCGTGGCTGATGGCGATCGCGGCGGCGAGGTTGAAGCTGCCGATCATGAGCGCCTGGGAGGCGTCGCCGTTCATGATGAGGCTGACGATGATGTACTTGTAGATCATCTCGACGGTGAGGATGAGCAGCAGGGTGCCGGTGATGATCGCCATGACCCGGTAGAAGCGCGAGGCGTTGAGCGCTGAGGTGTAGCGGCTGTAGAGCCAGACGTTGTCATCGGACAGGTCGGGTCGGGCGTCGTCGGGGTGCTGGCGGGCATCATGGGGGTCAGTGACCATCGGTGTCCTTCATCGGGTGCTGCTGAGGCTGCGCGTCCTGGCCGGGCCGGCTCGCTCCGGCGGGCTTGACGACCACATAGTCTACTGTCTTCCCGGCCGCGGCGCGCTGCTGGGCGAGGTAGGCGTCGCGCAGCAGCCGCCACCAGATGTAGAACGCGAACCCGGCGAAGAACAGCCATTCGAGGGCGTAGACGCCGGACTGCAGGTCGAAGCCGCCGGATTCGTCTGCGTTGAGGTGCACGCGGGTGAGCCCATCGGCCGCTGCCGAGGCGCCCGGACCGGTGTCCTGTTCGGGGAACAGATAGCCGGAGTAGGTGTAGACGTCGAAGAGGTTGACCAGCTGCGAGGTCGAGACGGTGCGCACCTGCCCGGCCGGCAGGCCCTCGGTCGATTCGGGTCCTTCGATCGGGCCGAGCCGGGCGGTCATCTCGACCGCACCGTCCTTGGCACGCGAGTTCATCGCCGCGTCTTCGTTCTCCACCCAGCCGCGCACCACGGGGATGGCGATCGGGCGGGTCTCATCCGCCTCGGCGCCGGTGAGCTGGGCGTCCTCGCCGATCGTCGCGCCGTCGGGGGCGAACATCGTCACGACCCAGAAGCCCTCGGTGCCGTCGTGGTAGCGGCCGGCGACGACGACCTGCGCATCGGGCAGGTAGTGGCCGGTGAGTTTGACCCGCTGGTCGGCGACGAGGCCTGGCTGCGGGACCTGGGCGTCGACGACGTCGTTGAAGTCCTTGACGGTTTCGATGTCCTGGGAGCTCAGCGCGTCGTTTTTGTGCTGGGCGCGGTTAAGCTGCCAGTAGGACAGCCCGACGAAGGCGGTGGCGAGCACGAGGACGATGGCGAGGAAGCCCATCCAGCGTGGGGTGAAGGCGAGTCGGAGCATGCGGATCGAACGGCCCGGCGGCAGACCGCGGCTCAGAAACCGGCGTTCTGCGGCTGGTACGGGGAGACGACGACGTCGACGCGCTGGAACTCCTTGAGGTCCAGGTAGCCGGTTGTCGCCATCGCCCGGCGCAGCGCTCCGGCGAGGTTGACTTCGCCGATCGCGGTGTGGCCGGGACCGAAGAGCAGCTGTTCGAGCGGGGCGACGGTGCCGATGTCGACGCGGCGGCCGCGCGGCAGCTGCGGGTGGTGGGCTTCAGCACCCCAGTGGCAGCCCTTGCCCGGAGCCTCTTCGGCACGGGCGAGGGCAGAGCCGAGCATGACAGCGTCAGCGCCCATCGCGAAGGCCTTGATGATATCGCCGGAGGTGCCGAGTCCGCCGTCGGCGATGACGTGGACGTAGCGGCCGCCGGATTCGTCCATGTAGTCCCGGCGGGCGGCGTGCACATCGGCCAGTGCGGTGGCCATCGGGGCGTGGATGCCCAGTGTCCGGCGGGTGGTCGCGGCTGCTCCCCCGCCGAAGCCGACGAGCACACCGGCGGCACCGGTGCGCATGAGGTGCAGGGAGGCGGTGTAGGTGGCCGCGCCGCCGACGATGACGGGCACGTCGAGTTCGTAGATGAAGCGCTTGAGGTTGAGCGGTTCGGCGTTCGAGGAGACATGCTCGGCTGAGACGGTGGTGCCGCGGATGACGAACAGGTCGACACCGGCGTCGACGACGGTGCGCCAGTACTCCTGTGTGCGCTGCGGGGTCAGGGCGCCGGCGACGGTGACGCCGGCTTCGCGGATCTCGGCGAGCCGGGCGGTGATGAGCTCTTCCTTGATCGGCTCGGCGTAGATCTGCTGCATCCGCTCAGTGGCCTGCTCGGCCGGCAGCGTGGCGATCTCATCGAGGTAGGGCTGCGGGTCCTCATACCGGGTCCACACGCCTTCGAGGTCGAGCACGCCGAGTCCGCCGAGCTTGCCGAGCGCGATGGCCGTGGCCGGGGAGGCGACGGAGTCCATCGGGGCGGAGATGAACGGGATGTCGAAGTGATAGGCATCGATCTGCCAGTCGAGGGAGACGTCCTGCGGATCGCGGGTGCGCCTGGCCGGGATGATCGCGATGTCATCCAGGGAGAAGGCCCGCAGGCCGCGCTTGCCTTTGCCGATTTCGATTTCGCTGCTCACGCTTCCAGGGTATCGCAGGCCCCGGACATCGCTCTCACCACCTGCTCACATGCGCAACGCACCGGTCCCGAGGCGGTGGCCGGGGTGTGCGGCGGGCAGGGTGTGCGGCGGGCAGGGTGTGCGGCGGCTGGCGGCTCAGTCGCCGGTCGAGCCGTCGAGGTGCTCGCGGATGAGGTCAGCGTGGCCGAGGTGGCGGGAGTACTCCTCGATCATGTGCACGAGCACCCAGCGGACGTTCCACGCCTCGCCTTCGCGTGCAGGCTTGGCGACCGGTGCGGACAGGTCGGCGAGCCCTGCGGTGATCTCACGGGAACGGGCGAGGGAGTCGGCGAACAGGGCCCGCGCCTCGGCGGTGGGAATATCGGCAGCGAGGTCCCAGTCCCAGTCGTTGTTGCTCTCCCAGGGCGCGGTGGCCCAGGGCTCGGTGGGTGCGCGGCCGGCGACGCGGAAGCCGAACCAGTAGTCCTCGACGAAGGCCATGTGGGTGAGCATGCCGGCCAGCGTCATCGTCGATGGGGCGAGCGCGGTGCGCAGCTGCTGATCGCTGAGTCCTTCGGTCTTGCGCAGCAGCACGCTGCGGGAGAAGTCGATGAAGCCGGTGAGCACCTCGAGTTCGGTGCCGCTGTTCGGCAGTTGGCAGAGTTCGGTGGTCGTGTCGAAGGCCGGATTCATCTCCGTTGGCGCATCCATCGTCTCAGCGTAGTGGCCGTAGCTGAGCGCCGGCAATGGCCGACTGTGAGAGAATCATGGAATGACATTCGAGGCCAGGCGTCGCCGCCTGCTGCGCGGCAGCGCAGCTGCGACAGCCGCGACGCTCATCGCGTTGGCCTTTCACGTCATCGGCGGCGGTTCGCTGCCGAATCCCCTGGGCGTCATCGTTCCGTTGGCGCTGTCCCATCCCATCTGCATCATCCTCGCCGGCCGGAACCTCTCGCTCTGGCGGCTGTCGGTCTCGGTTGCGGCCAGTCAGGCGATCTTCCATCTGCTGTTCTTGGTCTTCACCGGCCCGGCAGCGCCAGGGCCCGCAACCGCCCTCGAACGGCACATGCTCCATCACGGCGGGCACGGCGGGCCGGCTGGCCACGGCGTACTGGCTGGCCACGGCGGGCACGGCGGGCCGGTTGGCGCCGATGTCCTCGCCGTTGCCGGCGGCGGGCATGCTGGGCATGACCACAGCTCACTGCCGATGCTCGCAGCGCACCTCGCCGCCGGTGCGATCACCGTGGCGATGATCTACTGGGCCGAAACGCTGCTCACCAGGATCGGGGCATGTGCGCGACTCCTCATCCGCGCCCTGCTGCCGGTCATTCCGCGTGTCCCCGTTCTTGCCGCGCACCCGCAGCTGCGCATCGCCCTGTGCTGGGTCGAGCCGCTGCGGCCGTGCCTGCTCCGGTCTCCGGTGCTGAGTCGCGGCCCTCCGGTGCTCGCTTTCTGATTCCCCCATCTCTCTGCGTACCTGCGCTGCGGCGCACGTGCGTGTTTCACCGACCCTTTTTGACAGAAAGCACACCATGTCCCATCAGACATCCCATGCACCTATCGCTTCGGGTGCCGGTCCCCATGACGACAGATCTCAGCATCCGCCTAGCGCGGGCGGGCAACCGGAACGGCAGCGCCGGTCGAGCTCCGCGTGGTTCTACGGCCTGCTGCGCCGTCTGCACTTCTATGCCGGCATCCTCGTCGGCCCATTCATCCTCATCGCCGCGATCAGCGGCGGTCTCTACGCGCTGAGTCCGCAGCTGGAGAAGGTCATCTACGCCGATGCCCTCACCAGCTCTTCGACTGCCACTGCCCTGCCCTTGGCCGAGCAGATCGCTGCGGCTGAGGCCTTCGCAGGCGAGGACGCGAATCTCAAGGCCGTCCGGCCAGCGCCCGAACCCGGGGCCACCACCCGGGTGCTCTACGCCGACCCGAACTTAGGCGAGAGCGAATCCCGGGCGATCTTCATCGATCCGGCCACTGCCGAGGTGAAGGGCGACCTCACCGTCTACGGCACCTCCGGCGCCCTGCCCCTGCGCACCTGGATCGACCAGCTGCACCGCAGCCTGCACCTCGGCGACGTCGGGCGGATCTACAGCGAACTCGCCGCCTCATGGTTGGGCATCGTCGTTGCCGCGGGGCTGTGCCTGTGGGTCATCCGCGCTCGCAAGTCCAAGCGGCGTGCCGAGCTGCTGCGCCCGAGCTTCACTCGCACCGGGCTGCGGCACACACTGTCGTGGCATTCCTCGGTGGGCGTCTGGGCAGCACTCGGAATGCTCTTCCTGTCAGCGACCGGCATCACCTGGTCGCAGTACGGAGGCGAGAACGTCTCGCAGCTGCGCGCCGCGCTCGGCTGGCAGACCCCGTCCATCTCGACGAGCGCCAGCGGTGCAGCCGACGACTCCGGCGGCCATGCCGGCCACGGTGGTCATGGCGGTCACGGAGGCCACGGCGGCCACAGTGGTCACGGTGGCGGAACGGCGGCCGAGGCCGCGCCCGTGGCAGATGCGGCGGACTTCGAACGGGTGCTCGCGAAGGCACAGGAGGTCAATGTCAACACCGGTCTCGTCGAGATCCGGCCGCCGGCCGATGCCTCTTCGGCCTGGGTGGTGCAGGAGATTCAGCGCAGCTATCCCACCGAAGTCGACGCGGTCGCATTCGACCCGCACACCCTGGCCATGACCGACCGGGTCGACTTCTCCACCTTCAGCTGGGCGGCCAAGATCACCCGCTGGGGCATCGACCTGCACATGGGTTCGATGTTCGGGCTGGCCAATCAGCTGGTGCTCTTCGCCTTCGCGATCGGCCTGGCGGCGATGGTCGTGTGGGGTTACGTCATGTGGTGGCAGCGCCGACCCCGCCACGACCAGTCGAAGCGGTTCGGCCCGGTTCCGAGACCCGGTGCGCTCCGCGGCGGTCCAGGACTGGCGGTGGCTGCGGTGGTGCTCGCTGCAGTGGCAGTCAGCGTTCTGCTCCCGCTGGTCGGAGTGAGCCTCGTGGTGTTCGTCGCCATTGATGTGCTCCTTGGGCTCAGAGCGCGGCGAAAGTGCAGGACGCCGCAGGCCAGCGGCTGAGCCGGCCAGCCTTCGCCGGGCTGTCGCTGACGCCCCATGCGTGGGGCGTTGATGCCCCGTGCCTGGGGTGCTGGTGCCCTCACGCCTGGGGTGCTGATGCCAGCACCCCAGGCGGTGCGCTCTCGGGCAGCGTTCCCGGAGGTGGCAGGCTCGGCCGCGAGACGGTCATCGTTCCTCAGACCTCGGGGGTGGGGGCGAGACTGCGGGCTCGAGCGCGGCCAGCTGCTCAGGGGTCCCTGCCATGATCGTCGCGGCGTGTTCGGTGATGGCATCGATCGGCCAGTCCCACCAGCGCAGGCTGAGCAGCAGTGCGACCTCGGCAGCGCTGAACCTGCTGCGGATGCGCCGGGCCGGGTTGCCGGCGACCACCTCGTAGGCTGCGACATCGCATGTCACGACGCTGCCGGCACCGACGATCGCCCCGTCGCCGATCGTGACTCCCGGCAGGATCATCGCCTCGCGTCCGATCCACACATCGCTGCCGATCTGACGGCGCTGCGGCAGCAGTCCGATCCGGCTGGTATGGGCGATCGCCTCAACCTGCGCGGTCGTCGGGCTGTTGCTGTTCAGCGGGTGCAGCAGGGACGTCACCAGCCGAGTTTTGCCGATCCCGTTGGCACCGGTGAGCGCAATGCGCTGAGGGCCCTGCACCATCACCGAGGCGCCAGTTGCCTCACGCAGTTCGGCGAGCCTGCGGCCGCTGTGAACCTCCGGGTCGGGCAGGTCGATGATGATCCGGTGGTCTGCGCGGATGCGCTCAGCCTGCTGTTCTGCAGACTCCTGCGCGGCAGCGACCTTGGCATCGAGTTCACCGCGCAGCTTGCCGGCCGAGACCTGTGCTTCGGTCTTGCGCTGCTTCATGATCATTTTGGGTTTGCGCTTGTTCTCGAAGTCGGTGCGCGCGTAGCGCTGACGACGTGCAAGCTTCGTCTGTGCTTCGATGCGCTGACGCTGCTCGCGACGCAGCTGCTGTTCGGCGGTGCGAAGTGCCTGCGCTGCCGCCTCTTGCTCTGCCTCACGGTGGGCGCGATAGGCCCTGTAAGGTCCGCCGAAGACAGACAAGGATCCGTCATAGAGCTCGGCGGTGTCCTCCATGAGCTCTAAGAGCGCGACGTCGTGGCTGACGATGATGAGCGCACCAGTCCACGCGGTGATTGTCTCGTAGAGTCGTTGGCGGGCGCCTCGGTCGAGGTTGTTCGTCGGTTCGTCGAGCAGGACGACACTGTCGCCGGCCAGCCGTGGCCCGGTCAGCGCGGTGAGCACGGTTTCACCCCCGGACAGCGTGCCGACCGTCCGGTCGAGGCTGAGCGACTCCAGCCCGGCGCTGTCGAGGGCGGCCCGTGCGCGGGAATCGATGTCCCAGTCCGTGCCGAGGGCGTCGAAGTCTGCAGCAGCCACCGAGCCGGATTCGATCGCGCGCAGCGCGGCGAGCTTCCCGGCGATGCCGAGCAGTTCGGCGACCGTCATGAACGGGCGCAGGGTGAGGTTCTGCGGCAGCCAGCCGACCGTCCCGCTGACGGTCACGGTGCCGCCGGTCGGCCTGAGCTGACCGGCGATGATGCGCAGCAGGGCGGACTTGCCGCAGCCGTTGTCGCCGATGAGACCGGTGCGACCAGAGTTGAAGGCGGCGGTGAGGCCCGAGAATACCGGGGTGCCGTCAGGCCAGGCGAAGGAGAGATCCGTCAGTACGACGGCAGGGCGATGGGTGATGGACATAGGGCTCCAGAGTTCGTCAGCTGAGGCACTGACGGCGGAGCCGAAACCACGGCAGCGTCAGCGCAGGTCGGGGTGCGGTGAACGCTGGTAGATGAGCACGATGTGTTTCCTCACTCAGTTGTGCCGTGGAAGTCCGGGTGTAACAGCCACCGCCGATTGCTGTCGGCCACTACCGTTGGGGCATGGACTGTGTGCCCGCTGCCGTGCTCGACCACCTCGATGCCGCCGATCCCGGCGGGGTGCTCGGCGTCTACCTGTACGGTTCGGCGGCCAGCACCGGCCTGAGACCCGACAGCGACATCGACCTCCTCGTCATCACCGCGTGCTCCCTCACCGATCCTGAGCGCCGCGGCCTCGTCGCGATGCTGCTGGGAGCCTCCGGCTGGTCCGGGCATGGGGAGTCCTTTCCCGAGGCGGCCGATCGCAGGCCGGTGGAGCTGACAAGCATCGTCCGCCCGGAGACAGACTCCTGGGCGAGCGCACTGATCATCGACTTCCAGTACGGCGAATGGCTGCGCACCGAAATCGCCGACGGCCTGCTGCCTGCGCCCACACCGGATCCGGATCTCATCATCCTCGCCGCGACGGCAGCCACCCATCACCGAGTGCTGCGCGGACGCCCGCTGGCTGAGCTGCTGCCGCCGGTGCCCGACGATCTGCTGCGCCGCACCGCCGCTGACCTCGCGGCGGTCGTGGCGGCCGGGTCCGCCGGGGATGAGTGCAATGCGCTGCTGACCTTGGCGCGCATCGTCGTCACCGCCGAGACCGGCCGGATCGTGTCGAAGGATGCCGCCGCCGAGGCGGTGGTTCGCTTGCTGCCCGACCACCAGCGCAGGCTGCTGGTCCGGGCACGGGAGGAATACCTCGGGCAAGGGGCACCGGGGTCACGCTGGGCCGAGGCAGCGGATGAGGTCGACGCGCTGGCGGGTGTTCTCGTGAGCCGGGCCCGGAGTGCGGTGGCGTGAGCGTGAGGGAATCAGTGCGCGTGCTCCGCGCGGTGCCTGCCGGTGACGAGCTGCAGGATCGAGGCGACGGCCAGTGCAGCGGCTGCCGCCAGGACGAGCAGCAGACCCCATGACGGCACGGCTTGGACAGGTCCGTGGGGTACGAGTTCACCGTCGAAGCCGGTGAGGATCTCGAGTTCGGTGCCGCTGTTCGGCGGTTCGTGGACGGGGGTGGCCAGTTCGTGGACGGGGATGGTCGGTTGCGGTGGCGGCGTCGCTGCCGCAGCGGGATCCATACCTGTCAGCTTACTCGGAAGAACGGAGCTGCGGAACCATATGTCGTTGATCGAAGTGCCGCGCAAGATCCCTCGCGTGCCGTGTCGATTCACCTGCCACCAACCCACATGGCACCTTGCCAAAGGTACTACCACGTTCGACCAATTGAAGGCCTTCGCACGACCCGAATAGCCTGTGATTGCACACACAAACGATGAAAGTGATTGAGATGCGCCTTGCGAAATCGACGATATCGATGATCGCAGCTGCAAGCATTGCCACCGCTTCCGTTGGCGTGGCACCCACATTTTCCAGCTCGGCAGGTGCAGCTGAGAGAATTACGGAGCATCCGCAAGCGGAACTAATAGCAAATCTCTTACAGAAGAAGAGCTCAAGGAGATCGGCCTCACTAAGGAAGACGCCGAGAAGCTCGCAGAAGAAACCGAAAAGGTCATTGCGGAGGCTGAGCAGAAGGGCGAAATCTCCGCGGGCGAAGCAACTCAGCTGCGAAAGAGTCTTCTCTCCGAAACCGATGGCGCGCGACCGGCTGCACTTCCCGTTTGGGCCGCTGCGGCGATTGTCGGCTGTGCCGGATCGGTTGCCGTCAGCGAAGGCAAAGCCCAGGTGAAGAAGGCGCTGAAGGAAGGCGGCGTCGACAGCGCGACCGACATTGCAATAGGCATCGGCGTCGACTGCGTGTTTGGGGCCGTTCCCGGCGGCGCTATTGGAGCATTTGCGAAGAAGAAACTGACAACGCCTATTAAGAACGCCCTGAAGCCACACGTAAAGAAGATTGTAGAGCGCATGAGCCGAGAGTGACATGAATGATCTGAGCGGGCTCGGCATGATTTGAATACCGGGCCCGCTCGGATTAAGGGGGTTGAAATGAACGCAAAGACGCTGACTGTCTGCGCAGGCAGTCTGACCTTCTGTGCATGGGGAACTCTGGGGATGATCGTACGGAGCTTCCTCACCGGCGCTGCCGTTGCAGCCTCAGATTGGATCCTGTTAGCAGTGACCGCGATCCTCTCTGCGATCACGTGGACCGCGGTGCGGATGACGGGCCATGGCATTGAAGCGCTCGGTATTCTCGGAAGTCGTCTGTGGAGCTCAGCCACCCTGTTCCTCTTCGCCCTCTCGTTCGCGCTTCCAGGTCTGCTGTTGCGCTCGTCCGACGCCGCGGATCTCATCGTCGCAGTGACCGTCGCAGCGGCAATTGCCGCCCTCGGTCAGTGGATTCTGCACCGACGGGTCTTCTCACCGCCTGACTCACCTGACGGCCTCGACGGGGGATCGGCGAACACACCCTGAATGCGCCCGTACCCCGGACGGAACGGCTCGGTCACGGCACACCGTGGTCCGAGAGCCTCGCTTACGACCTGTGCTGAACCCGGCGCTTCGCGGCGACGAGCTGCAGGATCGAGGCGAGCGCGAGTGAGGCGGCCGCGGCGAGGACGAGCAGCAGACCCCAGGACGGCTCCGCGCGGACCGGCCCGGAGGGCACGAGCTGGCCGTCGATGATGTGGTCGTACATGATGTACGGCCAGTCGGCGGTGACGACGCCGACAGCTCCGGTGAGCAGACAGGCGCTGCCGGCCAGACCGATCCAGCCCCACACGCGCCGGCGCCAGCCGGCGAGCGACTGGACGGCCATGAGAACGCTGATGCCGGCTCCGGGCGCAAGCAGCCAGGCAAGCAGTGCGACGCTGATGGCTGCGATGAGGTTGACGCGGAGGATGCCGGGCCCGGGGTTCTGCAATTCGAGCAGCGGGAAGACGAAGGTCAGGCCCAGCAGCACCGGTGGTGTGATCGCCACGAGGCGGGAGAGCCGAATCATGCCGGTTCCGAATCGGTGCGTGTGACGGCCGGTTGTGCCTGGCGGGCAGAGAGCAGCTGCAGGGTCGCGACATGGGCGAGCACGCCGGCAGCGCACACGATGAGCAGCAGGCCCAGCCACGGTTCGGGGACCTCCATGCCGCCGGTCGGCCGGCCCTGCTCGTCGACGCCGTCCCACAAGAGGGAGGGCCGATTCTCCCCGGTGAACGCCCCGAAGGCCCCGAGTGTCAGAAAGAGCGCGCCGGTGTAGCCGATCCACGCCCAGATGCGTGGCCGCCAGCCGACGAAGGTCTGGATGACCATGAGCACGGCGATGAGGATGCCGGGTGCGAGCAGCGCGGCCAGCGGTGAAAGGGCGGCGGTGACGGCGTTGACGGCGAGGTCGTCAACGTGTGCGTCCTCGACGCGCAGCACCGGCACCGGAATCGTGGCCGCCAGCAGTACGACCGTCAGGGCGGCCAGCACGCGGGTTGTCGTTCTCATATCTCCATCCTCATCTGACTCTGCGTGCCGGTGGTGACGCGACTGTGCCGGTTCCGGCACAGCGGCAGGTGAGCACCGCCTCGGGCACGGGGTCACGAGCCAAAGCGCCCACCGCTGCGCGGGTGCAGTGGGCTGCGATCTGCACGAGACCGGCGGCGATGAGCGCGAAACCGGCTGCGGCCGCGAACGCCAGGCCCCACCAGGGGTCGGGATGCTCAGCGCCGGCGATCGGCATCCCGTTGGGGTCGATCTTGTCCCACATGATGACGTTGTCGCGCCCCGTGCGGATCGCATCGATGCCGCCGATGAGCTGGAGAACTCCCCAGGCGATGGCGAACGCACCGGCGACCCGCGTGCGCACGCCGGTGAGTGCGACGACGATGACGGTGACAGCCATGACGATGACGGGCACCGCCAGCAGCGCCAGCGTTGAGGCTCCGCCCATGGTGATGAGGACGTCATACTGGGCGAAGTCCCGGTTGGCGTAGCGCATCACCGGCATCGTCAGCGAACCGATGAGGCAGGCAAGCGCGGCGACAGCGAGCAGGCAGGAGGTCAGTCTCATGTCTCCAGCGTGGCCGCTGCCGGCGTCACCGCGGTGACGTCGATGTCACCGTCCTGTCACACGAGCCCGAAGCCCTCGGCCTGGGCGATGATCTCATCGGCGGTGAAGCTGATGTGGGGCAGGTGGGCGGACTGTTCGACGACGTGCATGCACACCCGCCGGGAGGGCACCGGGTGGGTCAGCGCGACACTTGTGAGCCCGACCGGCAGGCTGAGCACGGCCAGGGCCGGCAGCAGGGTGATGCCGTGGCCGGCGGCAACGAGGGCGAGCGCTGCGTAGTGGCCTTCGGAGCGGGCGATGACCCGCGGGGAGATCCCGGCGGCGGCACACGCGTGCCGGATCGCGCTCATTCCGGCTGTGGCGCGGGATTCGGCGTCGATCCAGCGCTCCTCGGAGATCTCGGCCAGCGGCACCTCACTGGCGTCGGCGAGGTGGTGGCTGGTGGGCACCACGAGGTGGAACTCGTCGTCGAACAGCGGTGTGCGGATGGTGCCGGGCACCTCGGTGGCGGCGGCGAAGCCGGCCTCGCTGCGGATCTCGATGTCCGGCAGCCGCGGGGAGGGCGCGGAGTCGCGCTCATTGTCGAGGATCTCGAAGCGGATCGTCGGAAAGGTCCTGACGACGGAGTCGACGACCGGTGGCAGCAGGGTCTCGTGGAAGGAGGTGAACCCGGAGAACACGATGCGCGGGTTCTTCCTCGCGGTGTTGCCGACATGCATCCCGGCCGATCCAGCGCTGGTCGACTATGCGATCGGCGTCGGCACGATCGTCGGCTGCCTGGGCCTCTACGCCGCGGGTCTCGCGCTCGTCGCCGACCGGGTGTCCTCGCTGCTGCGCGCCCCGCGGGCCGATATGGTCCTCGACATCGTCTCAGCCAGCGTGCTCAGCATCCTCGGCGTGCTCATCCTCGCCCTGTGAGCCGGGCGCTCGCCTGGGCTCCCTGACTCCCCTGGTGCTGCCCCCGACCTGACAGCTTCCCTCGCCCGGACGGCGCGGTCAGCCGTTGACGGCGTCGTCGACGGCGGGTTCCAGCTCGGGATAGGCGAACTCGTAACCGGCGGCGAGCAGCCGTTCGGGCAGCACCCAGCGGCTCTTGAGCACGAGTTCGGTCTCAGTGCGCATCGCGATCGCGCCGAGCTCGAGCATCCAGCGGGCCACCGGCAGGCCGACCGGCGTGCCGGTCGCACGCCGGATCGCGGCCATGAAGCCGCGGTTGTCCGAGGGGTTCGGAGCGGCGGCGTTGATGGGCCCGTCGAGCTCGGGATGGCCTTCGAGGAAGTCGATGATGCCGGCGACGTCGTCGAGGTGGATCCAGCTGAACCGCTGCCGGGCTCCAGGTGTGCCGTAGGCGTGGGCGGTGCCGGCACGCCGCCGGCCGGGAGTGACCGGCCAGCGGCCGTCGTACTGGGCACCGCCGAGGCCGATGCGGGCTAAATTGATGAGCGGGCCGAGCGCGCCATTGCGGCTGCCGGACCCAGCGCTGCCGGCCCCGGACGTGTCGTGGCCGAGGACGATCGCGGTGCGCAGGGCGACCCGGCGGGTGGCCGGCAGGTCGGCGGCGAAGAGCGCACGCTCCCAGGCGCGGGCGACGTCGACGGAGAAGCCCTCGCCGATCTCGCCGCCGGATTCGGTCATCGGCCGGTCATCGGCATGCCGGTAGATCGTTGCGGTCGAGGCGTTGATCCACAGCGGCGGCGGGTTCTGCGCTGCCGCGATCGCATCGGACAGGGCCGTGGTGGTCGACAGCCGTGAGGTGAAGATCTCCTCGCGGTTCTTCGCCGTGTAGCGGCAGCCGACGCTCTTGCCGGCCAGCCCGATGACAAGCGCCGCACCGTCGACGGCGGAGGCGATGCCGCCTGTGTCATCCCAGGTGAGATCGGCGTTCGACCGGGAGATCGTGATGACCTCCCGGCCGCAGGCCCGATACCTGTCGACGAGGTGGCGGCCGATGAAGCCGCTGGATCCACCGATGACGACCCGCCCACGGCCGGCCGCCCCAGCGCTGTCCTGGGAGGTGCTGGCTGGGGTGGCCTCGGGGGTGTCGTGCATCGTCGTCATTCGCTCAGGATAGCGCGGCCTCGTCTGCCGGTGTGCCGAGTGCGGCGGCGTCCCAGGACTGGAAGACGTGGGCGGAGGCCCAGAAGTGCAGTTCGTAGACAGTCGCCTGGGCGAAGGCGGCCGTCATCGCCTGGCGGGTGGCTTCATCTGCGGCGGCCATCTCGCGTTCGAGGATCGCGACCGCTCCGTCGACCGATTCGTCGAACTCCGGGCTGTCATAGGTTTCGATCCACGCACGGTACGGGTGGGCGTCCATGCCGTCGCCCACCCGTTCGGTGAGCACCTTGCCCATATGCGCATACACCCAGAAGCACGGCAGCACCGCAGCCACGCCCACCGGGTAGGCCGCGGTCGAGGCCTGCGCGATGAGGTAGGAGGTGTAGCCCAGCGTCGTCGGCGAGGGCCGCGGGTCGCCGGCGTCGTCGGTGAGCTCATCGCGGGCCGGGGCGAAGCCCTCATCAGCGAGCAGCGCGGCATGCATGTCCTCTTCGACGGTGACGGCTTCGCCAGCGGCCTGCGCCCAGAAGCGGGTGTCCTCGCGGCTCGGGGCGCGCACGCCCAGCTGGCACATCGCGCGGGCGTAGCCGTTGAGGTAGAGCTCGTCCTGCAGGATGTAGTTGACGAAGGTCTTCACCGGCAGCTCTCCGGTGGCCAGAGCGTCGAGGAAGGGCAGGTTCTCGATCTCATCGAGGGTGTCGGCCACGGAGTCCCAGATCGCCTGGGAGTGCTCGCCTGCGACGAAGCGGTTGCGGTCGGTCATGTCAGTCCTTTCAGCACGGGATGTGTGGGGGGTGTCCCTATGGTGGTTGTCAAGCAGCTGCAGAGATTCGGGGCTCGTATAGCGTGCCTGTTTTCATCATCGCGTACATGACGTTCAGTCGGCGACGCGCC
>NZ_JBHMAU010000004.1:0-829 GCF_042429315.1 Brevibacterium otitidis
CTTGAGATCAGCGCGGGTAGATGTCCGCTCATCATCAGGGACCTCGATGCTTATCCCCAGCACCCTTGCCCGATCGGCGTGCCCACACTCAACTCTGAAGAGCCTAACCGGCTCTTCAGAGTTGAGTGTGGGTTGATGCGTCCAGGCCGCCAGCGATGAGCAGCATGCGGAGTCGGTAGTGCTCGAAGTTGCGGAATCCGCGAGCGATCCGCCTGCCCAGCTCGATGAGCCCGTTGACCGCCTCGGTGCCGCCGTTGTTGGCACCGTCGGTGTCGAAGTACGCCAGGATCGTCGTCTTCCACTTCCGCAGCGTCCTGCCCAGTCTGGCGATCTCTGGGATCGGGCACGTCGGCAAGGCCTCGATCACGCGGGTGGCCAGCCTGCGCCCTTGAGCGTGAGTGTCCTGGTGGAACATGTCACACACGTCCTGCGCGCACTGGTAGGCGACTTCGACACTGATGTGGTCCTCGTGCGCAGCGAACGCCGCTTCGAGTCTCGTACGCTGCCGGTCGGTGAGGCGTTCGCGGCCGGCCCGCAGAAGGTTGCGGATGCCGTAGAGCGGGTCTCCTTTGCGTCCCCGGTGCCCGAGTGTCTGCTGCTGGATACGACGGCGAACGTCATCGACAGCGCTGGTGGCGAGCTTGACGATGTGAAAAGCATCGAGGACGCAGGTGGCGTCGTCGAGTTGGTCGTCGATCGCGTTCTTGTATCCCTGGAACGGGTCCAGCGTCGCGACCCGCACACCTTGGCGGAAGGAAGGCCCGCGTGCGGTGAGCCAGTCTTTGTACACGGTGCCTGAGCGTCCCGGGACGAGATCCAGCAGACGCGC
>NZ_JBHMAU010000004.1:954-5238 GCF_042429315.1 Brevibacterium otitidis
CTGGCGGGCCAGTCCCTGGACGGAGGCGTTCTCGTAGCGCAGCTGGCGGATCGCCCACCGGACCGCGCGGGTTGTCAGCAGGGCGCGTGGTGCGGCGACCTGCGTGTTCTGCTCGGTGAAGGTCACGACCGGGCAGGCGGACTCGCGGCAGATCCAGCGGTGCTTGCGCCATCGCAGGCGGGCAGGACGTCCAGCGGACGGAGCATCGATCAGGGTCACGGTGATGCGTCCGTGGCCGGTCGGGATGACGCCGCAACCGGGGCNTTTGCGCCATCGCAGGCGGGCAGGTCGCCCGGCGGATGGAGCATCGATCAGGGTCACGGTGATGCGTCCGTGGCCGGTCGGGATGACGCCGCAACCGGGACAGCCGGTCAGCCAGTCGCAGGCCTCGATGTCGAGGACGACGGCAGTGTCGGTGGCATCGACGTCGGTCAGGTGCAGTCCGGGGAGGCCGAGGAGGACATCGCAGCGACTGCAACGGTCCAGAGATGTCGAGCAGGGGCACGTAGGATGGGGCATTGTCGAGGTCCTTGAGATCAGCGCGGGTAGATGTCCGCTCATCATCAGGGACCTCGACGTCTATCCCCAACACCCTTGCCCGATCGGCGCGCCCACACTCAACTCTGAAGAGCCAGATAACCCCTGACTATGCCGTCGAGCGGCACGTCCCCCGGTCGCAGGTCGCGCACGTAGAACCGTCGGCGCATGGCGGAGTCCAAAGCGGTGATCGACCGGTCCGCGGTGTTCATCGTCCCGATGATGAGCAGGTTCTCGGGCAGGCTGAACGCCTCCCCGCCGTACGTCATGGTGATAGCGTCGTCGCGGTACTCAAGCAGGTAGTAGAGCTCGCCGAACACTGCGGGGACGTTGGCCCGGTTGATCTCGTCGATGAGCAGCACGTAGGTCTCGGCCGGGTTGGCCCGCGCCTGCTCAGCGAGTTGTGTCAGCGGCCCCGGCACGAGTCGGAAGTGACTTGGTTCGTCGGGATCCGGCCGCAGACCGGCGACGAAGTCCTCGTAGGAGTACGAGGGATGGAACTGCACGACACGCACCCGGTCCGCGTGACCGACGACGAACTGGGCGACGGCCCGGGCGATGAAGGTCTTGCCCGTCCCAGGTGGCCCCTGAAAGATGATCTGCCGCTTCTCCAGCAACAGTGCGATGGTCTCCTCGAGCCAGCCCAGGTCAGCTGGTGCGAACGACAGGCGCGCCCCAGCCCCTCCAGGGTGCCTTCCGCCACGTCTGCGGTCTCAGCGTCCTCGCCGTCCTTGACCGGGGCGTCGTCTGCGCTGGGCGGTTCCACCACCTTGCCCGTGCGCCAAGCGTCAAAAGCTGCATACTCCTCCGGAGCCCAACCCAGGCGCTCTCCCTCCTGCGCCACCATCCAGGCGAGAGACTGCGCGCCGAGTCGATGGGCAACGGGTCTCTCGGCAGCGGCCATGGCCGCGCGGATCAGGTCCATCCGTTCAAGGAACATGAGGTACTGCTCGCCCTCGGTGGCGCTCTCCTGCGGCCGGTAGCCCTTCGTCAACCTCGCGGTGATCTGATCCTGCCTGTCCCGCCACGGCGGGTACGCCTCTGGATCGGTGGACATCAGAAGCACCGAGCCCAGGCTGATGCGCGCCCCTGCCCCCTTCAGCTGTCCGATCCGAGGGACGTGGCTGAGGAACCTGTCGATGGTCTCGGCACCGTCAGCGGTCTCGAACTCCCCCAGCGCCGCGATGCTCTCCGGCTCATTGGCCTTGACCCACTTCAGGAAGTCGTCGACGACGTAGAAGTGGACGAGGTTGAAGTCTGGGTGATGCATGGCTTTCCGCAGGGCCTCATAAGGCGGTTCAGCCCGTATGGCTGCTTCGATAGCTGCTCCAAGACGCTCTGCGCTGTCCAGCTTGTAGGCAATCTCGTCCTCGTAGAACAACCCCGTGTCGAGCAGTCGTATCCCCCACTGCACGTAGGTGTGAAGAGCGGGCTCTGGACCCTTCCACTGCTCGCGGTATGGCGTCCGGTACGGCAGCACAGCTGCCCTGGACCCGTATCGCACATTGGGCTCAAGACTCGTCAGCACCTCAGCCACATCGGACCCGCGATCAGGCCAGGTGCTGACCACAGCTGCGCGATCGTCCCTGTTGAGCATCGGGGGAGCCACGTCAGGAAAGAGCAGGTGCTCGACGGCCCACATCTGCGACCACACCGTCTGCTGGTCGATCCGGTCGAACACCTTGTGCAGGGCCGACCGGTCGTAGAGGGCCGCTCGCCGTTCATCCATCGGGAGCGCCTTGATCTCGACGTAGAAACTGATCAGGAAGTTCAGCATCTTCCACCGATAGTTGTTGAACGCCTGACCCGGGTGCGCAGCGCCGCCACGCAGTGCCTCGGCAAGGTCCTGCGGCATACCGCTCGTCCCTGACTCGCGAAAGGCGACCACCTGGTCGATGATCTTGGTTTTGGTGCGGCTCGACACTGCACGGGTCGAGACGATGAGGAAGTGGGCATAGAGCAGCTCCGCCGCCACCTGGACCGTGTCGGCACTCGCCGTCCCGAGCTGACCCTTGAGCTTCGTGATGAATGACCCCGTGCCCAGGTCGGGGTTGTTGATGAAATGGTCGACCGTCGAACAGGCTCCGGTCGTCCAGCAGCGCCTCGTCGCGCCATCGCTCTGCGGCGGCATACATCGGTTGGGCCGAGGGATAGGGCAAGCGACAGGATGAGCGTCCGACCATGTCCATGGCCCAAGTCTGCCCCACACCCGTCAGCCGATTTCAGACCAGCTAGAGTTGTGTCTTGCAGCATCCGCACCGATCGGCACGAGGGAGAGCTTTCGATGGCACTGTCGGACCAGCGATGGGTTGAGGTCACCCCGTCGCAGTTCGAGCATGAGACCGAAGGTCTTGAGGTCGTCCGCGAGCTCCTGCCCGACGTCAGCCCTTACCGCGCCTGGTCCAACTTCGAGTTCCGCGACAACCACGGTCGCTGGCACGAGGTCGACCTGCTTGTCCTGGGTCGTGGAAGCCTTCACCTCGTCGAGCTCAAGTACTACTACGGTGTCCTGAGTGGTGACGAGCACCGCTGGCTCCGCGACGGCAAGCGCGCCGAGTCCTCCCCGCTGAAGTTGGCGCGGCGCAAGGCGCAGTACCTCGCCACCCAGCTCAAGGACGAGCTCTACGACTGGGCCCGCGAGCGCAGAGTCCCTATCCCAGACTCCCGGCAGGTGGTGCCTTTCGTGCAGGAGTCGGTCTTCCTGCACCACCCCCGTTTCACCGTGCAGATGTCTGACATCGCGTCGATCGGCATGTTCGGTCCGGACGGCGCCGAGCGCCAGACCAACCTGCCCGGCATCTCTGAACGTCTCCTCGAGCATCCGCGCGGGGGCAGGGCGATCGGCACCAACCAGGAGCAGCTCCTCTGCGAGTTGATGAAACGGCTGGGTCTGGTGCCCCGCCGGGAGCGCACGGCTGGCTCCTGGGTCATCGAGGAGTCCCTCGCAGGGGAGGGTGAGGGTTGGCAGGACTGGCGCGCGTACCACGGGGTGCACCAGACCCAGCACGCCCGCATCCGCTTCCGGATCACACCCCCTGGGGCGAGCAAGACAGCAGCCAGCGAGGACAAGCGTCTGGCCACCCACGAGTTCGCGACAATGACCCGGCTCGTCCACGACGGGCTTCTGCGTCCTTTGGACATCGTCGAGTCTGAACTCGGCACCGGCCTGGTCTACCCGGCGGACGACAAGCTGCAGCGACTCGACCTCTGGCTCGCTGAGCAGCCACACGGCTTGTCGCTGGAGACCCAGCTCGACCTGGTGCGTCAGGTTGCCGAGGCGGTCCACTACGCCCACGGCAACGCGGTCGCTCACCGCGACCTCAACCCGTCAGCGATATGGATCCGCACCCACGCCGAGGACTCACCCAAGGTCCTGGTCGGTGACTGGCAGAGCGCAGGCCTGGCCTCGACCTCCTCGCACACAGGGCTGCCGACCGACGGCGTGACGGCCTTGCACGTGGCCGCTACGACCCAGGACGACGAGCAGGCGGCATACCGCGCCCCCGAGGGCGCCTGGCAGGCCAGCGCCGGTGACCGGTTCCGTCTCGACGTCTTCGGCGTCGGTGCCCTGGCCTACTACATCCTCACCGGTGAGGCGCCGGCACCCGACCCCGCCGGTCTGCGCGACCGGCTGCGCCAGCAGGGGGTGTCCCTATGGTGGTTGTCAAGCAGCTGCAGAGATTCGGGGCTCGTATAGCGTGCCTGTTTTCATCATCGCGTACATGACGTTCAGTCGGCGACGCGCCA
>NZ_JBHMAU010000040.1:0-2208 GCF_042429315.1 Brevibacterium otitidis
GCTGTCGAAGTCATGGACCCGTTCCACGTCGTCAAACTCGCCGGTGATGCCCTCGACGAGGTACGCCGCCGCATTCAGCAGGAAACCACCGGGCATCGCGGACGAACAACAGACCCGTTGTATCGGGCGCGCAGGACTCTGCACACCGGTGCTGATCTGCTCACGGCCAAACAGCAGGAGAAGATCGTAGACCTCTTCGCCGACGCCAACTTCACCGCCGTCGAAGTCACCTGGGCCGTCTATCAAGACATTGTGCGCGCCTACCGAACCAACGACGGCAACGAGGGCAAGAAGCTCTTACAATCAGTCATCGACGATCTGACGACGAATCTGCCGACAGGACTGGCCGAACTCAAGCGGTTAGGACGGACTCTGAAGCGTCGAGCTGCTGATGTCCTGNTCTACGGGGCTCAGCGCTGGGGTTCCGCAACCTCACGCACTACATCGCGAGATGTCTGCTCGACTCCGGTGGCTTCAGACCAGTTCTATACTCTCAATTACGATGAGCCTCTTTTCGCACTCTGGAAGTTTTGCCGTTCACCGAAGTCTCGGGAACGCCACCCCGTTGCCAGGATGGAATACGCCACGTGGCTACGCCGCGACGCGCTTGGGACTGCTGATGGTTTGGTTGACTTCACGACTGGATAGATTCCAGGAAGGATAGAAGTCATGCCCAAGATCTACACCGATGAGTTCAAGCAATCAGCGCTCGAACTCGTCAACGACGGAATGACCCAGAAGCAGGTGTGTGCTGATCTCGGGATCTCGAAGTCAGCCCTGCAAGCCTGGGTGCGCGATGCTCGACTGCGTGAGCACGGCTTCGAGCCCTCCCGCGATCCCAAGGAGGTACGGGCCCAGGCGGCAGCGCTCAAACGCGTCCGAGAGCTTGAACGGGAGAACAAGATCCTGCGTGAGGCAGCAGCGTATCTCTCGCAGGCGAACGTGAAGCTCGGCGGTCAGCACCCAAAATGACGTACCCGCCGGTACCGTGACCTTGCTGCCACCGGGGTGCTGGTGGCGGTGACCTGTCGGGTGCTCGGCTTTTCGAAGCAGGGGTTCTACCAGTGGTGCGCGAATCCGGTCTCTGATCGGGACTGGGATGAGGCGCACCTGCTCAATGCCGCCTACGACATCCATGCAGATGACCCGCCAGTATCGGATTTCGTTTCATCGCTGATGAACTCGCTGCTGCCGGCTACTGCGCTTCTGAGCGTCGCGTGTGGCGACTGTGCTCCAGGCAACAGCTGTTTTCCCTCACAGTTAAGCGCGCCCGCACACACGGCAAGAAGCCCGGCCTGCCGGTCTGTGATGACCTCGTCGAACGTGACTTCACAGCCACAACCATCAACGAGGTCTGGCTAACGGACATTGAGCGCCACGAGGCGCTTTCGAGCCTTGCGGTGGTGAAAGGACACCGCTTCGCGTCTGTCGCAGCAGGCGTGGGATAGCTGGAGGACGATCTGCTGTGCTGGCGTGAGCGTGGTGGGTGGAGCAGTCCTTGACAACGACGAGTCGTATCAGTACTGCCAGATGGTGCGGGCTTGGCTAGCGAGGCGGAGAGGCATACGGATAGGAACCAGTGGCTGAAAGCCCCTCAATTGAAAACCACCGACTCCAACCTGGTGGATGTGGGTCGGGTTGCATCGCGTACCTGCGCCGTTTCGGCGGTGGGGAACTCCTGGGCTGGGTGATGTCGCCGGTCGGGAGGCCATGGTGAAAGCCTGCGGCGTAGCTGTGGCGAGGATGCTGGGGCATAACTGGGTGCCGATCCCGTCGAAGGGTTCGAAAGTGAACGTGGGAACCATCCCGGTCCTGCCGGAGGAACGTCGCTGCCAGCGACGGCGCCGAGGGCTGAGTGCACGGTCTGCTGATCGGGTCGGGGTGGGGCGGAGGGCCTGTAGTAGTCCGGGGCTGGGAAAGCCGGTCGCATGGCGAAGGGGTCCAGTGTGATCGCAGGATTGAGAAGCAGTAGGGGAGATACAGCCGTGAATGCGGATGTTTCGTGGCCAGCTGACTCTTCGGAGGCGTGGGCGCGCGTACTGAGAATGCAGACGAAACTGCACCAATGGGCGACGGCTGATCCGGGCCGTCGTTTCGATGATGTTGTCCCGCGTCAAGTAGTTGGCAGGATTTCCTTGGTTTTGAATGTCGGGGTGGTGGGGTCGGCCAGGCCCAGGTGCACCTCCTTGGGCCGGTTCCATGAGATGG
>NZ_JBHMAU010000041.1:0-3562 GCF_042429315.1 Brevibacterium otitidis
CATGCCACGACCCGCTGTCGAAGGCGTATTACGAGCGGAAGAGAGCCGAGGGCAAGCGCCACAACGCGGCGGTCATGTGCTTGGCGCGTCGCCGACTGAACGTCACGTACGCGATGCTGAAAACAGGCACGCTATACGAGCCCGAATCTCTGCAGCTGCTTGACAACCACCATAGGGACACCCCCCTACCGCTACCGAGGTACTACCTGCAGTCTTCCATGCGCTCGCCCAGGCACAACCACATACTGCTGCGGGTGCCCTGCACCACGGGGGCATCACAGGCCTGTTATGACACATCGCTCGCACCGTTGCGATTACTCGCATACCTGATACTATAAGCGGATGGCGCCTCGCGGATGGGCCAGCGATTGATGCGGACACTGGCTTGCTCTGTCACCTGGCGACGCCCGATCCCAAACAGCAGGTCCACGCGGACCGCCCTCAACGGTTGAGCAACCGCACGGTGAACCGTCCGCCTAAACGATCACAAGCATCTACCAGCCCCAATCAACCAAGGTCAATGAAGGATTAGCAGTGCCCACCCGCCGAGACCGAACTAGAACAGCCGTCGTTGGAATAGTCCTTCTAGCCGTGTTTTTTGCGATGCTAGATCTGTCCGTCGTTAATGTCGCTCTCCCGACCATTCGAACCGAACTCTCAACGACATACTCAGGCATGCAGTGGATCGCAAATTCCTACACGCTTGCCTTCGCCAGCGCTCTGCTCATGGGTGGAATAATCGTTGATCGGATCAGCCATAGAAGTGCACTTTTTATGAGCTTGGCAATTTTCACGGTCGGAGCTCTACTGTGCGCCGTTGCGAGTAATCTCGCACTACTATTATTCGGGCGACTCACACAGGGGTTCGGCGCAGCCATTTTGGTACCGTGCAGCCTGGCGTTGATCTTTTCAATGTTTTCAGACATTCGAGAACGGGCAAAAGTGGTCGGAGCTTGGAGCGCAATCAATGCAATAGCGGTGACGGTAGGACCTATGACCGGCGGCGCTCTCGTCACCTGGCTCAGCTGGCGGAGCGTGTTCGCCCTCAACATCCCAATTGGAGTCATAGCAATCTCCCTGGTACTTCTTCTCCTCCCGAAGGTTCAAACTCGTCGAACGCAACGAAACGTTAGTCCATTAGGACTCCTGTTGGCAGCGGCCTCTTCCTTCCTCTTCGCATTTGCAGTAACCCGTGGATCCGAAAAGGAGTGGACCTCCCCGGCAGTCGTACTGCCTCTGATCCTCGCGGTATTAAGCACGAGCACGTTTGTCGTTCACAACATGCGGACGCTCTCGCCGGTTCTACCTCGAGAACTATTGGCAAAACCAGTCTTTCGCAAATGCCTCATAGTCGTGAGCTGTGCCGGATTCAGCTTCTCCTCTGCACTATTCCTCGTCCCAGTCCAATTTCAAATGCTTCGTGACTTCAGTCCAGTTAACGCAGGGCTAGCACTAACGCCCACGGCCGTTACAATGGGAATTGCGTCGCTATTGACAAGACGGGTAAACGACAAGTTTGGAAACCACCGACCTATAATATACGGCTTGTACAGCGGGGTGGTCGGGCTCCTCACCCTCTCCCTCATTCCCAAGGAGTTCGCCTACGTCTATCTAGTCCCATCTCTGATTCTCTTGGGTCTTTCAATGGGATTGACGCTTCCAACTGCGAACAACTTGGGGTTGTCCTGCTTGTCCTCCGAATCCAGTGGAATTGGTTCGGGAATTCTTGAAGCGAGTCAGCAATTTGGTCTAGTCTTCGGAATAGCTATACTGGGCGCTGTCCAAGCAACTGCGACTCTTCGCGGAGATCAGACCTTTGTTACCGATCTCGCCCTCTTGCTAGGGGCAGCGCTAGCGCTTCTATGCGCGCTATCGTTGACCTCCGGATTGAGGAACCTTGCAACCTTCGCACACTGACTCCAGGCCATTGTTCTGAAGGGGGTACGCGTACGTTCTATGTGCGTCGACTTCACGGTTTTGGCAGGCCGAGTGCGAGACCAGATCCAGTCGGAGGCGACCTCAGGGGTGACGTTACCCGCTTCTATCTGAATGGCATGCTGCCCGTCAGATATGTGTAGGGACAGTCCCCCTCGTATTTCTGACAGAAACTAATGTCGAGCAGTAACCGCTGATTGTGTTTGGGGTCCAGAGCTTCCACGCAATCTATCTTGCAAGCGCGACATAAGCGGTCCGCCGTACACCGCGCCAGGGAACTACTTGTCTCCCTATGGACCTCGGGCCGGTATGCTTGACCGACCGTAGTGGAGGTCCGGCTCTAAACCTTGATCCACCGATCTGCTTGATGTCCGGGGGGACTGCTGAAGGTTTGGTTGACTCTGGGGTTTATGCCGTCAGGGCGACGGCCTTGTGGTGAACCAGTTCGTATTCAACCGGGGTCAGTTTACCCAGACGGCGCTGCCGACGCTTCTGGTGATAGGTCCGCTCGACCCAGTGGACGATTGCTGTGCGAAGCTGTGCGCGGGTGGCCCACCGGCGCCGGTTGAGGACGTTCTTTTGCAACACAGCGAAGAACGATTCCATCGCCGNACCGCCGCGACGGGCCACAGCGTCCTCAATCGCCGCCACAGCCAGCCGGGACTTCATCTGCGAGTCGATGGCATAGCCGACGATCTTGTTGCTGAACACGTCCTTGACCGCGCACATGTACAGCTTGCCCTCATCGGTGCGATGTTCCGTTATGTCAGTAAGCCATAGCTCGTTTATCCGGCTGGCGGTGAAGTCACGTTCGACGAGGTCATCACAGACCGGTGGGCCGGGCTTTTTGCCGTGTGTGCGGGCTCGTTTGATCGTGTGAGAAAACAATCCCTGTTGCGAGCACAAGCGCCACACCCGACGTTCAGAAGCGCAGTAGCCGGCAGCAGTGAGTTCATCAGCGATGAACCGATAACCGATACTGGCGGGTCATCTGCATGGATGTCGTAAGCGGCATTGAGCAGGTGCGCCTCCTCCCAGTCCCGGGCTGGGACCGGATTCGCACACCATTTGTAGAACCCCTGCGTGGTAAAGCCGAGCACCCGCGCACGTCACTGCCACCGGCACCCCGGCGGCAGCAAGATCACGGTACCTGCGGGTACATCATTGTGGGTGAGCGCCACCGAGCTTCACGTTCGCCTGCAAGAGATACGCTGCCGCCTCACGCAGGATCTTATTCTCTCGTTCAAGCTCGCGGATGCGTTTGAGCGCTGCCGCCTGAGCTCGTGACTCCTCGGGATCGCGCGCGGGCTCGAGGCCGCGCTCACGCAAGCGAGCATCGCGCACCCAGGCCTGCAGGGCAGATTTCGAGATCCCGAGGTCAGCACAAACCTGCTTCTGGGACATTCCGTCATTGACGAGATCGAGCGCTGACTGCTTGAACTCATCTGTGTAGATCTTCGGCATGACCTCTCACCTTCCTGGAATCTATCCAGTCGTGCAGTCAACCAAACCTTCAGCAGTCCCGGGGGTTCACTCGGATTCGAGCGCGGACGCGATGAGTGGGCAGGAGGTAGTGTCCCGGCCTCTCACCGGTCTCTTCCACACTTCGCTTGCCAGGGTCTCCTCC
>NZ_JBHMAU010000042.1:0-7221 GCF_042429315.1 Brevibacterium otitidis
CCTTAGGGTTCGAGATTGAGAGATTCAACCTCGATCCTGGACACCCTCGACCTGTGCTTGCGGCAGGCACGCCGCCAGTCACCCCTTGGAATCAATCATCTAGGAGAGGGGGGTGATGAGCATGGCACTGGGACCGATCGAGATCGCCGACATGCGCGATCGCGCCCGTCAGGTGCTGCACGAGGCCGATGATGCCGAGGCCGGTGCGTACTTGATCCGGTCGGGCGGCGGGGGAACCTTCCGCCAGTTCTACGACGAGCGGATGGAGCGGGTCGACATGCTGCGGGCGCTGGGCAAGCAGCTCGAGAACGAGGCGCGTCGTCATGAGGACGAGGCGCGCAGGATCACCGGCAGGGTCCGATGATGGAGATGACGGAATAGCCCCGGCCAGGGCCGGCCGGGGCTATCGGTGAAGAGGGAGAGGTCCATGCTCGGCAGGTGCGCTGGGCCGGTCGTGATCTTGGGTCAGGTGAGTTCGGTGATGAGGTCGCGGATTCGGGATCCGATCTCGTTATGGATGGGGTGCACCGCGTCGAGCTCAAGTCCTGCGGGGTTGTTCAACTGCCAGTCCTCGTAGCGTTTGCCGGGGAAGATCGGGCAGGTGTCGCCACATCTCGTCGTGCTCACTGCAGCCGAGGTCTGCGCGGTATCGGTGGCGAGCAGCGTGGCATGGTCGAAGGGTTGGATTGCGCACACGGCGAGGGCCTCGCCAGTGGCGAGGCCCTCGTGGCTGTTCCTATGACACAGCATCGAAGTTCCGTGTCCTATGACACAGCATCGAAGTTCCGTGGGAAGGATCAGCCTTCTGTCTTGGCGTCCTGGCAGCAGCTCATGCCTGCCTGCTGAGATGCTTCAGTGTTGGTGTTCTGCTGCTTATCGTCTTCGTCGGCCGGGACGATCTCGACGTTGCAGCAGTCCGACTGCTCGTTCTTCGAGCGTCCGGTGAACAGGTCCTTCAGTCCCATGGTGGTTCCTTTCCTGTGGTGGGTTTACGGGGACAGTTGTCGGGATCAGGCTGTGATCGTGAGGATGTAGCCGCCGGCGATCGCGACGGCCAGGATGGTGACGACGAATGTCACGAGAAGCCGTGGCTTGAAGACCGCCGTGAGCATCGAGACCTCTGGCGGGGAGGCCCCGCCCCGCCGATCATCAGGGCGAAGATCGGGCCGAGGGCCACACCGGCGGACTGGAGGGCCAGCCCGATCGGGAGCATGGTCTCCAAGCGGATGTAAAGTGGGATGCCGATGATCGCCGCGAGGGGCACCGCCCACCAGATGTTGGCTCCGGCGAAGGCGGTCAGCTGATCCTCGGGGACGAACTCGTAGATCGCGGCTCCGATCGCCACGCCGATGAGCATGGGCACAAGCAGGGGGCGCAGATCGGTCCAGGCTTGGCGGAGCGCTCCGGGCATCTCGTCGCGCATTCCTTTCCACGGCTCGGGCGTCTTCTCGCCCTGTACGCGCACGCGCTTGAGCGCCTTCTCCAGGCCCAGGCCGCGCCATACCCACGGGGCGAGCAGTGAGACGGCCAGGGTGAAGAGCGTGTAGACGATGGCGGTCGTCCACCCGAAGATGATTCCGATGCCGCCGACGATGATCGGGTTGAGCAGCGGTGAGGCGATGAGGTAGGTCATCGCTGTCTGGAAGGCGACCCCGGCGTTGAGCATTCCGACCAGCATCGGCAGTGTCGAGCAGGAGCAGAATGGAGTCACCGCCCCCAAGAGTAGTCCCTTGATGGGTCCGGGGACTTTCCCGCTGCTCATCCAGTCGCGCATCTTCTCCGGGCCGAATCGCCGGTTGATCAGCGCGACGACGGTCGAGACGACGAGGAAGAGGGCCAGCAGCTCGCCCAGCAGCAGTGCGAAGGTGCCGAGCGTGTCAGTCAGCATCGGTCACCACACTGCGTGCCGGGATCTCGGCCTCGGTGCAGCAGGCTCGCTGTCCGGCGGGAGTCAGGGTTGCAAGGTGGGCCAGCCATTGGACTGGGGCGGCCAACTGTTCGCAGCAGATCGAGATGAGGTTCGACCGGCCCTGCGGGGCCACTTCGATCAGTTCCGCTTTGAGCAGGGCGGAGACGTGGTGGCTGACCAGTGCCTGGCTGAGGCCGGTGGCCTCCTGCAGCTGCTTGTTCGTCTTGGCGCCATCGGCGAGGCACAGCACGATTGTCAGACGGTTCTCGTCGGCCAGAGCCGAGAGGGTGGGGGCCAGGTAGGCGGCGCGTTCTTTGGCCGAGAGGTCCGAGGCCACGGCCGGAATTTGTATCGGTGAAGACATACCTCCACACTAACAAGCGACTGCTTCTGACACAAGCGACGGCTTATCTATTGTGGGGGCGACGCCGCGGGGAGATGGCTGGTGATGTCATGGACTGCGTCCTTGGCGGTCCTGCCCGTCCCGATCAGGGTGGCTGAGGCGAAGCCGGTCCAGTCCCCGTGCCCGAGCAGGTGCAGGCGGGGCTCGTCGGCGGAGCGTGTGCCGATGGTCTTGGGCACGCCGTTCTCGCGCCTCAGGCCCAGGGAGGCGAGATGGTTCAGGGCGGGACGGAAACCGGTGCACCAGATGATCGCGACCACACTGTGGATGTGATGGCTTGGTGGCGGGTTTCTGTGATTGCTCAGTGGCGGTGCAGGCGCGGTCAGGTGTCGGCCGTGGTGCGGCGCAGCTCGCGGTAGATGGTGGTGCGGGAGACGTTGAACAGCTCGGCGAGCTCGGCTTGGGTATGTTCGCCGGCCGTGTGCAACGTCAGCAGGTGCTTGCGCTGAGAGGGCGAGAGCTTGGGCTTCTTGCCTTTGAGTTTGCCCTTGGATCTGGCGATGCCAATGCCTTCGCGGGTGCGCAGGCGGATGAGGTCCGCCTCAAACTCGGCCACCATGCCGAGCACGTTGAACAGCAACCGGGCGACGGCGTCGTTGGCGTCGTAGACGCTGCCTCCGAGACTGAGCGCCACTCCCTTGATGGTGAGCTCGCCCGCGATGTCCCGCGCGTCCGGGAGCGAGCGGGCCAGCCGACGTGCGGTGAAGGATCCCCTTACGGGCGTGCGATCTGGGCTGACGCCTGTGACCGAGTGTTCAGTGCGCGCTGTATAGTTCAATGCATGCTGACTATTGCTTCGCGTCTCGACGTGATGAACCGCCTGGGTCGTGCTCTGGCCGACCCCACTCGATCCCGGATCATCTTGACCCTGCTCGACCATCCCGCTTACCCGGCGGAACTGGCCCGAGATCTGGACCTGACACGCCCGAACGTGTCCAACCACCTGGCATGCCTGCGCGATTGCGGGATCGTCGTCTCCGAGCCCGAGGGTCGTCGAACACGATATGAGATCGCCGATTCGCACCTGGCGCAGGCGCTGACGGCACTGGTCGATGCCACCCTGGCAGTGGAAGAAGACGCCCCGTGCATCGATCCCGCCTGCTCGCTTCCCGGATGCGACGCAGCTGGGGAGAGCGCATGATCCTCGCCTCAGTCTTGCAGGCGATGGGCCTGTTCGCAGCGACCAACATTGACGACATCATCGTGCTCTCCCTCTTCTTCGCGCGAGGGGCAAGCCAGCGCGGCACTACCGCCCGCATTCTGGCCGGCCAGTACCTCGGATTCGCCGGCATCCTCGGTGCCGCGGTCCTGGTGACCATCGGCGCCGGAGCATTCCTGCCCTCGGCAGCCATCCCGTACCTCGGTCTCATCCCTCTAGGCCTCGGCCTCTGGGCGGCATGGCAGGCCTGGCGCGGAGACGATGACGACGATGACGACGAGGCCAAGGTTGCCGGCAAGAAGGTCGGCGTGTGGACAGTCGCAGGCGTCACCCTTGCCAACGGCGGCGACAACATCGGGGTCTACACCCCTGTCTTCCTCAGCGTGGAACCTCTCGCAGTAGTCGCCTACTGCATCGTCTTCCTCGCGCTCGTCGCGGCCCTGGTGACCCTGGCAAAGTTCGTCGCCACCCGCCCCCCGATCGCCGAAGTGCTCGAACGCTGGGAGCACATCCTCTTCCCCATCGTCCTCATCGGCCTCGGCATCGTGATCCTCGTCAGCGGCGGAGCCTTCGGACTCTGACGTAGCGGCAGCGATCCAAACGGCCCCGACCGGGCGCACCCCTCTCGGTTCAGACCGCGACACCTACCTGCAGCCAGTCCTGCGTGATCGCAGCAACAAGACCACCACAGAGCGCTGCAATAACCCCGCCACCAAGCGAACGAAGCCACAACCACACCTCCCGATGCCCGGTGATCCGACGAAGGAGGATCGACGGGCACCCTGTTCTGCGTGCGGGACCTCAGCCGTCCTCGAGTCGACGCAAGATGTTCGCCAACAGAATCACGGCATCCGCGGTGATGCCGGTCGTGGTCCGATCGGCCTTCGGTGAGTGCTTCATCTTGTGGGCGAGAGCCGATGCCTTCTTGGTCAGCCCCCGCAGCTCCTCATTGGACTTGCCGGGCAAACGGTGGTCGATGTACGCGCCGATGCGGATGTCGGTCTTGTCGACCGGAGGCTCTGAGAGTCCCGGTGGGCAGTGCACCTCAGGGTCGTAGACGTGGGCGCTGAGCGCCTCGAGGACGCCGACACAGCGGTTGCCCACGTCCTTGTAGTCGACAGGCGTGGAGGCTGACCTGAAGCGCTGCCGTAGCTGTGAGATGTGATCGTCGACGTCAGTCCAGCCGAGATCGCCGTGCGGCGAGATGCCTTCGGCCAGCTCGCCCATGAACTGCTGTTCCTCTGCCTCCTCGAGCTGGTCTTGCACGGGACGGAACCACTTCTCCAGGATGTCCCGACGCGCCTGCCAGCTGCCGTATGCACCCTCGGAGAGCCAGTGGCTCTTGAAGGAGGAGAAATCGCGCCACGGAGGCTTGAACTCGATCCCTTGCCGCTGGAGGACGAGGCGGAGCGTCCTGAGAGCCGCTCTCGCTTCCTCCTCGGAGATACGTAGGCCTGCCGGCTCGGTGCCGAACGCCTCGAACTCTTCCCTCACGAACCGCGTGAGTGACAGGGCTGTCTCGAGAGGCTTGGGGTCAGGGGCCGTGCCCTGTGCCAGTTGGGTCAGCAGCTCAGAGTTGAGCTCGGTCTCTTGTGAGTCCCAGGGGTTCCCCGTGTCGGGCGACTCCTGGAAGAAGTCGTCGATGCGCATGAGTCGGGTTAATGCTCATTTTGTGTGTACAGGATAGGGGTCTTGGCTAGTAGTCCGTAGGGCTTCAGGGGTGTGTACATGCTCTGAAAGCATGTGGGGTGACCGGTTCTAGGAATCAGCCCCGATGTGGTGTATGCGCAAACAAGCTCGTCAAGAACGGTAAGACCACCGCTGGACGGACGCGCTGGCGCTGCAAATCCTGCGGCGCTTCGACAACCCAACACCGGCCGGATATCACCCGGCACGCTGAGTTCCAGGCGTTCTTGTCCTGGCTGTCCGGTCCTGCTGGGATCAACCGGCTCGACGTGAGCGCATCGACGTTTGGGACTGCTGAAGGTTTGGTTGACTCTGGGGTTTATGCCGTCAGGGCGACGGCCTTGTGGTGAACCAGTTCGTATTCAACCGGGGTCAGTTTAGCCAGACGGCGCTGCCGACGCTTCTGGTGATAGGTCCGCTCGACCCAGTGGACGATTGCTGTGCGAAGCTGTGCGCGGGTGGCCCACCGGCGCCGGTTGAGGACGTTCTTTTGCAACACAGCGAAGAACGATTCCATCGCCGCATTGTCTCCAGCGGCACCGACTCGGCCCATCGAGGCGATCAGTCCGAGACGTTTCAGCGTCTGCTGNCCCGCCGCGACGGGCCACAGCGTCCTCAATCGCCGCCATAGCCAGCCGGGACTTCATCTGCGAGTCGATGGCATAGCCGACGATCTTGTTGCTGAACACGTCCTTGACCGCCCACATGTACAGCTTGCCCTCATCGGTGCGATGTTCCGTTATGTCAGTAAGCCATAGCTCGTTTATCCGGCTGGCGGTGAAGTCACGTTCGACGAGGTCATCACAGACCGGTGGGCCGGGCTTTTTGCCGTGTGTGCGGGCTCGTTTGATCGTGTGAGAGAACAATCCCTGTTGCGAGCACAAGCGCCACACCCGACGTTCAGAAGCGCAGTAGCCGGCAGCAGTGAGTTCATCAGCGATGAACCGATAACCGAACTCTGGGTCATCTGCATGGATGTCGTAAGCGGCATTGAGCAGGTGCGCCTCCTCCCAGTCCCGGGCTGGGACCGGATTCGCACACCATTTGTAGAACCCCTGCGTGGTAAAGCCGAGCACCCGACAGGTCACTGCCACCGGCACGCCGGTGGCAGCAAGATCACGGTACCTGCGGGTACATCATTGTGGGTGAGCGCCACCGAGCTTCAAGTTCGCCTGCGAGAGACACGCTGCTGCTTCACGCAGGATCTTGTTCTCTCGTTCAAGCTCGCGGATGCGTTTGAGCGCTGCCGCCTGAGTTCGTGACTCCTCGGGATCGCGCGCGGGCTCGAGGCCGTGCTCGCGCAAGCGAGCATCGCGCACCCAGGCCTGCAGGGCTGATTTCGAGATCCCGAGATCAGCGCACACCTGCTTCTGGGTCATTCCGTCGCCCACGAGCTCGAGCGCTGATTGCTTGAACTCATCTGTGTAGATCTTTGGCATGACCTCTCACCTTCCTGGAATCTATCCAGTCGTGAAGTCAACCAAACCTTCAGCAGTCCCGTTCGAGCCAGGTCAGGGCCTCATTGAGCGCCCCGGTTTCGGGCAGCGTCGCTATAGGGCGGACTTCACGAGTTACGAAACTTATTTGGAGAGGGTGAGTCAGCATGCAGTTGCCTGAATCGAACTATCACTACTCCCCGTTGTCGCACCAGGAAGCGGGAGACGTTTTGGCCGCGCTGTGGGAGTCGGTGGCTACGTCTTTGGACGAGCAGGATCAGATGCGGGTCGAGCGGCTGATGCAGCGGGTCGAGGCGTGTGTGGACATCGTTTTGGTGGAGCGTCACCCTTCGAGAGCCGGTGAAATGCGAGGAACGAGTATTTTACCGGGTGGCCCCGCCGGAGGCGATAGTGCGGGAGGTGGTCTGCTGTGACGGTGCAGCGTGTCGACGTACCGGAACTCCTCACGGTCGAGGAGGTCTCGGAGATTACTCGGGTGCCGAAGTCGACGCTGGCGAATTGGGCTCCTGACTTGCACAGGTTGGCGGGGTTTTCGGAGCTTTTGGTTTGTTTGTGCTGGTCAGCGAGTCGGGCTCGGTCGTGGTGGGTGACTAATATGGGGGTATGA